>MVQR01000260.1 GCA_002067815.1 Syntrophus sp. PtaB.Bin001
AAGATAATGCTGCCTAACAAGACCGCCTACCTCGGCAGACAGAAAATATCGCAACGGAAGTCCGGCGAGGTGGACATGTAACCGAATAACAAGACCTTTATTCACAGACATAGACATCGGAGTTGCCAATGTATCGGATTCTTGCAATCGACGACGACCAAGCCATCCTCAATCATATCGAAGTCCTGCTGATGCAAAGAAAGGGATTTGAAACGAGGTGCCTTCAAAACAGCAGCAAGGCGATGGATGTAATTACCGAATTTCGGCCTGAAGTCGTTCTTCTGGACATGGATATGCCCGACGTTACCGGATTGGATATTCTCAAGTATCTGTCCGAAAAAAGTGATGCACCGGAGGTTCTTATTCTATCCGGAGTCGAAGATGTCGAGTTGGCGGTAAAGGCAATCAAACTCGGGGCTTATGATTACCTTACCAAACCCGTAGAACCGGAAAAACTCTTTACATCCATAAGTAGAACTCTCGATCAACGCAACCTCAGATCAGAAATCCAAAATTCAAAAGAAAATTGCTTAACTTCGAGCGAGAATCGGTCGTTCTCTAAAATTGTAACCCGGGCCCCCGAGATGCAAAAAATCCTGCGGTACATAGCAAGAATAGCCCCTACCGATAATCCGGTGTTGATCTGGGGTGAATCCGGCACAGGAAAAGAGCTGCTCGCACAGGCATTGCACAAACTCTCCTCCAGGCGGGAATATAAGTTTATGGCGGTTAACGCCGGGGTATTTGCATCGGAACTCTTTGCGTCGGAATTTTTTGGGCACACCAAAGGGGCTTTCACCGGAGCCGACCACGATAAAGAGGGCATTCTGGAAAAAGCTGAAGGGGGTACCCTGTTCTTGGACGAGATAGGAGAACTGTCTCTTCCTATCCAGGTGAAACTTCTCCGTGTCCTGCAAGAAGGCGAGTTTTTCCGGGTCGGTTCGACAAAGAGCATGAAGGCGAATGTCAGGCTGATCACGGCGACCAACAAAGATCTCCAGAAGGAGATCCAACAGGGTAATTTCCGTGCCGACCTATTCTATCGTTTAAATGTTTTCTCTGTGTTTGTCCCGCCCCTTCGAGACCGAGAGGGCGACATTCACCTTCTGGCTCAGTATTTTATCGAAAAGCATGCAGAGATGTACGGCAAAAAAGTGGAAGGAATCTCTGAGGATGTACTGAACCTTCTGCATAGGTATCGCTATCCGGGAAATGTCCGGGAGCTTGAAAATATAATCAACAGTGCGGTGCTGCTCGAAACGGGCAAAGAACTGACAAGAAGGTCTCTGCCGCAGTATTTCCTCGAGGCGACCCTGAAAGGACATAAGAACTCCAATTCCTCTCCCGAAAAAACCATGGCCGAAATGGAAAAGGAATATATTGAACGAGTGCTCAAGTATACACATGGAAATCGCAGTGCGGCATCCAGAATTCTAAATATCTCTCGGGTATCCCTGATATCAAAGATTAAACAGTACAACGCCGATTTTTAGGGAACCCGTCTTAAGTATTATCCTATATTAAAACTTTAATAAATATTAGCCTATGGACTGCGGGACATGGAATCTTCAAACTCTGCTTCGGAAACACGAAACACGGAAAAAGAAAGTCCTTTATCGGAACCCTTGAATTCAAAGGAGTCCTTGAATAAATTCAAATTTGAAGTCTACGGGGAAGAAATAATTACCAAGGAGGTAAAGCAAAGCCGTAACAGCGGTCGGATTTACTTGCCCCCGGACTGGATCGGGAAGCAGATAAAACTCATTCGGATTGACTGAGAATAATTATGGTGGATAAGCTTGAGATAAGAGAGATCGCCCCTGAAGATGCCCCTGAAATAATAGAAATTCATCGTGCAATCAAGAAAGGAAACATTACAACTTCCTGGATAAAGAGCATTGAATTTCATCTTCGGAAAAAGCAGTTTGTCGGCTATGTAGCGCTAAAAAATGGTCAGCTTGCAGGATTCATCGTCGGTGAGATCCAGGGACCGAGTTTTGGATTGGAGAAGAGTGGCTGGATAATTGCCCTTGAGGTTCATCCCCACTTTATGGGCGCCGGAACAGGCAAGGCCCTTATAAAAAGCATCTTTCAATATTTCAGAGAAATGGGCGTGCGGGATATTTACACTGCAATAAGATGGGATGCCATGGATATGCTGTCTTTTTTTATATCGGTAGGATTTAGTCGCTCCGGATTCAACAATTTAGAAAAACATCTTGATGACGCCATTTTAAAATAAAAGAGGCAACACGGTCGAGAAGCGCCGGTCCTTGATCAAGAGGAAAATCTGTATTTCATTGAAGTGCCCCCCGGCGGACCGGGGGGTGCGGAAATCAACAATGGACATCTGTTGCCCCGCTATTTAAGAATCAGATTATTTTTCACGGAAACAACCCCCTGGACGCTTCGGGCAATTCTTCCCGCATTGTCAATGTCTTTCTGGCTGTCGACAAAACCGCTTAGTTGAACTACCCCCTTGTAAGTTTCCACACTGATCTGGAACGTTTTCAGACCCACATCCTCGGCAAGCAACGCCTTCACCTTAGTGGTTATTACCGAGTCGTCAATAACCTCGCCGGTGCTTGACGATTTGGGCGTAGACGCACAGCTCAAAAATGCGGCCACCAGCAATAGACTTAAAAATACTCGCGCCATAATTTTAAACTTTGCCATTTCATTACCTCCTTTTTTTAAATTCATAAAATTGTTGATTGGAATCTTGCCCATCTCCAAAATCAGGCTTCCACCGATTAAAGTCAGAATTTTCCCAAGCATAATAATGTATCGAAATTTTTGTCTTTACAATTGGGAATAGCCTCATTTCGATGTTTCGAAAATTCTTAGAACAGTCGAAAAAGCTTATCGGCGTCAGTAAACTTTTTCGTAATATTTACCAAAGGCTTTCGCTGGCTTGGCTGATCGACATCTTTCTTCAAAAGGCATAGAGTTTTGTACCATCGAGAAATGTCGACCGTTTTACTTTTTAGCGGCAGTCGGTGTTAGACTTTAAAAAAATGACAATTTAATAAATCTTGCGGTATATTTTGTTGCGGCTTGAATCCCAGAAAAAAGGAGGAATATGACTAAATGTATGGAGAAAGATTGATAGAGACCGCCTTGGTCATCACCATTGCGGCTGTTTTTGGATTTACATCCGCGTCTGTTGCCGAACAGAAATCCGCAACGAGGGAAACGGACAAAACTACGACACAAAAATTTAAAGAAGAGGGTGTCGAAGTCTCACAGAAAATTAAAAATTATACAATCAGGCAACGTGATGAAGCAGTTAACGCGGCAAAGGTCGGTCTTGCCGATCTGGACGCCCGGATCGATCGTCTGGAAAGAAAGCTGGAAAAAAACTGGAACAAAATGGATGAAGCCGCTAGGGCAAAAGCACGAGCCGCCATGACTTCTCTGAGGAAACAGCGCAACGAGGCGGCTGAATGGTATGGAGGCATGAAGCATAGTTCCGCCGCTGCATGGAAAGACGTGAAGAAAGGCTTTTCGAAAAGTTACGATGATCTGAAAGCCTCTTTCAAAAAGGCGGAACGCGAATATTAAACCTCCATGCTGCCGGCTGGCAAAGAATTTTTTTAAATCTTCAATATTCCTGTGGGCGAGAACTTATATCTGCCGCAACGTCATCCGTCGCCTCTATAGAGGATGGAGCTATTCTTCATAACCGACAACGCCCGCCGTCAGATATTATCCGGACGGTGGGCGTTGGACTATTCCTGTTTTGTATATTCCTTTATCGGCTGTCGCTATCCGAGTCTTTGCTAAGTGATTAAGTATATGAAAAAGGTCTCTAAATCTTAACGGGGCCCATGACCATGTCCGGAAGAGTCCCCTTGATCCGGACCATTATGTGGTTTGTGTTTATCCCATGGTTCCGGCCCTTTCTTCGGATGATGCTTTTCCTTCGGTTCCGGTCCTCCTTTCGGG
>MVQR01000261.1 GCA_002067815.1 Syntrophus sp. PtaB.Bin001
GATGGTGAAAGCGCAACCGAGACCTTCCATGTTGATCTGAACGCGCAGGGCGCTGGAGGCGCGGGCGATTTCTTCTGTAAGAATCATGGCGGCCAACCAGCCCATGTTGTTTCCACCATATTCTTCCGGAATAACTGTGCCGAAGAATCCCAGTTCGCCCATCGGTTTTACTACTTCTTCATAGGGGAAGTAGTGTTCTTCGTCCCATTTGTCTGCAAAGGGAGCGATCTTTTCGGCTGCAAAATCGCGTGCCATAGTACGTAGCATCTCAAGCTCTTCTGATAAAGCAAAATCCATCGTAAAACCTCCTTATGTATAGTTATGATGCCGCAACAAATTGCTTGAACCAGTTCACACCGTTTCCTTCAGAAAAGAAGAATCTTTCACATACGCACAGAACGTCGATCTGTAGTTGAAACTTTTTTATGACTGGAAAATCGGTGTAATTTTCTAAGCATCATGCGGCCGTCAACACCGTACCGGCTTTTCTGTGCCGGTACGGTGTTTCTGTATTGGGTTCCCTGCATCCTGAAACAATTAAATCGGTCTGCAAAGATCGGTATAGGGGTGTTTTTATTGTATGCTCGGTGTGTAGGATTTTAGATATCCGATCTACTCAATGATCATCAAAGTCTGTTCGGCTGCACACTTATCTCCAACTTTTACCAATATCTCCTTGACAACGCCGTCCGCCGGTGAAGGGACAGGCATTTCCATCTTCATGGCTTCGATGACCGCAACTTCGTCATCTTCTTCAACCTTCTCGCCAACCTTGACTTTAATTGCTACAATCTTTCCTTCCATGGGTACAGTTACTTCCATAATCTCCTCCTAACAGTTTGTTGTGATAAATTTCAACTGCCAAAGTACATCCCTTTGGTAATGGCAACCGTTGATAAAACCATCCTTATTACCTCTAAATCCGTGCAGCACTTAACCTATGGTGTTGTTTTTGTCAATGAATATTTTTGACAGCTAGTATCTAGCTAATATCCAGCTTACCTAATATTTCTTTAGAGCTTAATTGAAGGGCAATCGGCGTAACGGCTTTACAAAATACAGAGAAATATTAATATATAATCTAGTAAATATTTATAGTTGTATTGTTCCCTCATCAACGGTACAGTAAAGACGATTTAACTTTTCGGAGATCGGTATTATAAAATCATATCGTTGTCTATAAAATAAGATAGATTTTATATGAGTTTTATCAGTCCGATAAGATTAGGGGATGTTGTGAAAGCAGGTTTTGTCCAGTTTGAGCCTATTTTTGGAAACATTGATGAGAATCTGAAAAAAGCGGGAAGCTTGATCAACCAAGCGAAAGCGGACCTCATTGTGCTTCCTGAACTTTTTAATACAGGTTATGTATTTACTTCCGTTGGGGAAGTCGAAGAGCTTGCCGAAGGGATTCCCGATGGAAAGACAACAGAATTTCTTTGTGAACTGGCTCTGCATAACAACTCCTTTATTGTAGGTGGGTTGGCGGAGAAAGAGAGTGGCCGGTTTTACAATTCTGCCGTTCTGGTATCGCCACACGGATACATGGGTACCTACCGTAAGATTCACCTATTCAATGAGGAAAAATTATGGTTCCAGCCGGGCAATAAGGAACCAGAAATTTTCGATCTGGGCTGTTGTCGTATTGGAATAATGGTTTGTTTTGACTGGTTTTTCCCTGAAGTAATGAGAATCCTTTCACTAAAAGGAGCGGATCTGATATGCCATTGTGCTAATCTTGTTTTGCCTTTCTGCCAGGATGGCATGAAGACCCGCTGTCTGGAAAATCATGTTTATGCCATTACCGCCAATCGGACGGGAAAGGATGATCGAAACGGCAAGATACTTCGGTTTACAGGTAAAAGTCAGATTACCGGTCCCCAAGCCGATATCCTTTATCAGGCTGGTCCAATTGATGATGAAGTTGCGTTTGTCGACATCGACGTTTCCCTTGCCAGAGACAAAAAGCTTAATCCATTTAATCATCTTTATTCGGACAGACGCATTAGTCTCTATCATTATATTTGTAAAGACGACTGAGGCAGGAACGGCTTATTTTTCCGCTTGAAAAAGAGACACCTTTAATGTATAGCTGGCATCCGTACGCGATGGGCGGTTAACTCAGCGGGAGAGTGCTACCTTCACACGGTAGAAGTCACTGGTTCAATCCCAGTACCGCCTACCAATTATGCATCTTAAGGGTTGCGGAATGACGTAGCCCTTTTTTTATTGCTTATTTATATTCCTCCTGTCTGTTGCGGGGCCGGACTTCATGCCTGACCATTACAACCTCTCAATTGACGCATAACAACACTTCTTCTATATTTATTATCATCTTCAGCAAATAAAGATATATTTACATTTTAGCAAGTGTAAATATATAATTTACGTAAAGTATAAGTGAGAAAAAAATATAATTCCTGCCTCAATCGTAATGCGTAAAAGAGTGATTAAAATCCCTTATTTAGAGAAGAGGAAAACTTATGAAACGTTTATATTTTGTTTGTTTAGTGGTCTTAGCCATTTTGTTTTCGGTTGCCGTGGGACGAAGCCGCGCTGTCTCACCGCCGCAGGTAGGAGGGTTATTTCCTGAATTTGAACTGGTCATGCCACGTGATGTTACGGAAAGGAATTATCTAGGTCTTTCCGGCGGCGTGGCTTTCTTTGGCGAGAAAACCTTTAAGCTCACTCAAATCAAAAGTGAAGTTGTGATCCTGGAAATATTCAGCATGTATTGTCCTTATTGTCAGGCTGAAGCTCCCAATGTGAAAGCTTTGTATGAGAAGATTGAAAATAATCCTAAATTACGAAGCAGGATCAAGATAGTGGGAATTGGAGCGGGAAATAACTCCTATGAAGTAGAGACTTTCAAAAAAAGATATCAGATTCCTTTTCCGCTTTTTGCCGATGGTGAATTTATCCTGCATAAAAAATTCGGAGAGGTAAGGACGCCATATTTCATTGTGCTCAGGAACTATCCGAATGGTTCTTACCGGATTGTTTATTCGAAGCTGGGAGCTTTTGGGGATGTCGATCAATTTTTAGATTCGATTGTCAAACTGGCCGGCATTAAATAAGGAGAGTGCCATTATGAGATATATGAATAGATTTGTATTTATTTTAACGGCTGCCGGATTTTTCTTTTTCTGCGCCTCCGCCGGTTACTGTCTCTCCGATGCTTACAAAAACAATATTTACAACCCGGGAGTTCTTAAACCCGTTGATAGTACGCTTAAGGTTAAGATCGGTGATCAGGCTCCTGATTTCACTTTGAGGTCTGTTTCCGGTGAAATCATTTCCCTGAAGGATTATCGGGGAAAAAAGAATGTGGTGCTTTCCTTTGTTCCTGCAGCATGGACTCCTGTGTGCTCCGATCAATGGCCCGGCTATAATATTATCAAGGATATTTTCGACCAAAACGATGCCGTCCTCTTAGGGATTACAGTAGACAATATTCCCACACTCTTTTCCTGGACCAACCAGATGGGCAGCCTGTGGTTTTCCGTTCTTTCCGATTTTTATCCTCATGGTGCAGCGGCTTCCCGATTCGGAGTACTGAGATCTGACGGTATGTCCGAACGGGCATTGTTCGTTATCGACAAGAAAGGCATCATCCGATACATTGACGTCCATGATATCAATACGCGCCCTCCGCTTGATGTCTTAATTCAGGAACTGGAAAAATTAAAAAAGTAACTTGCAAATTGCTTTGAAAAAATAAATGCTTCCGTGTTTCACAGAAATGTGAGGGCATTTTATGCAAAGGCTTAAGTGAATATGCCGGGAATTCTTATTATTGATGGAGACCTTTCAACACTGGAAACGGTTAAACTCGGTCTGAAGAAGGAGGGATATGAGGTTTTCACCGCCTCGACAGGAACTGGCGGTTTGAATAGCTTTGTTGAAAAGTCTCCCGATCTGGTCATTTTGGATGTTTTCCTGCCC
>MVQR01000262.1 GCA_002067815.1 Syntrophus sp. PtaB.Bin001
AAAAACCATTTTGCTTGTCGAACAAAACGCCAACATGTCCTTGCACATCGCTTCCCGCGGCTACGTCATGGAAACAGGCCGCATCGTTCTTACCGGTACCGGCAAAGAACTGACAGGAAATCCCCGCGTAAAGGAAGCGTATCTGGGAGGATAGAAACAGCGACGGCCTTTGCCTAAGTGGTTAATGTAGCAAGGAAGAGACAATCGACGAAACGTAAGCCGTCGTCGAGAGGTTTCTGAGCAATGACAAGGAAATAAAGGTCATATTGTTGACCACACCGGTGGGGATTCTAAAATTCAGAATATATTTCATGCATTAGTTTAAATAATTCAGAATCATAATTTTTATTTTCAGGAGAGTCTATAGCAAATTCTGATTTGAGCCTGTAGAGAGCTTCATGCAAATCCCTGCTTGAGCATCCATTTTCTATCGCCACAAAGGCTTCAATAAATGCAGCAAGGTGATCAGCTGCCATAACGATTTTTCCGTCACGTCTTTTATTTGCATCTTCATTGAAGTTATCCAGATCATTATCCGGTAAGGATCGGTACTTCTCTTCTACACTGTATACATTGCTAAATTCACCCAATTGTTTCCCATCTGGATCGTTTAAAATGCCGGTGAACAATCTTATTTCGTCTTTCCATGCATCATCTGGAAGGCATGTTAGTATCTTCTCATCCATTTCAGATTTTTCTAATTCCTTGATGATTTTATCTATCCCTGTTTTTTTTACTGGAGAAATAATGTCACGAGTTAGTGCTTCTGGCAGGTCATGGAATAGAGCCGTAAAGAAATTGTTGTAGTGTCGCTTGCTGCAATATCCTTTTTCAAGCTTTTCTCCTAGTTCAAGAGACATAATATAAGTAATAATCGCTACAAAAAGAAGATGGCCGAGTACTGATGTACGAGGTACCCTATGAAGATGAGCCCATCTTATCTGAAAGCGAAGTTGACCGCAGAAATTGGCTAGCTTTTCCAAGCCCTGGTAATTGTAATAAAGACCTTCCCTTTTACAATAAGCAAGTTGTTTATTATGACGGTCTGCAATAGTATCCCTTTCATAATCATCCTCATTAAATTGCCTAAGCAAATGATCATACTCCCAATGAGTTGCGAGTATGTGAGAAGCTTCTAGGATTTTTCTACTATTATTTTTTTTCTTTTGGTTGTGATAGTTGCAAAAATTCTTCTCTACGGTAAACTTTTTCTCCAAATTACCAATTAACGGTTTCCATACTTTGTAGGCCCAATCAATCATCTTATGATAGTGATTTGGATACTTCTCTATGTTGTGGAACACAGGAGGTTTTATGTCTGTGAGGGCTGCCCTCAGCATGTATTCATAGATGCCACCTTCTATGATTCCAATCCAATTAACGGATTTCTTATTGTTTTCTTCCATCTTTCCCAAGATATAGGCAATCATCATTTTGTGGGCTTGCTTATCCATTTCAGTCAATTCTATGGGCCTTAACTTGTCATTCCATCGCTGCATACAAGCTGCATTGAAGATCTTAAGAAGAAAACTTTTCTTAATCATAATGACTCCTATTTGATGAGTTTTGAGATGAAGACTTTATTTTAAACAAGATCTATCAATGATGCACAATCACGAAATCCGTTCTATTCTTGATGGAATCTTCGCGCTCCTCAATAAATCTCCGAAGTGGCTTGTAATACCGACATCACCGCGTAAAATGATGCCATATGATGTGCCTTTTATTTCAGAAATCAAAGCACGTAAAGATTCCAGTCCATGATTTGTGTCGAATATTTGGAATGATTCTGGTGTGCCGGGATAAACAGTTTCTTTTCCCATGGCAATCTCTTCTTTTAATCGATGAAGCTGAACAATCCATACTGCTAAGCCATCATAAACCCATTCCATCTCAACAGGTCCCAATGAACTGTATGCTATTTCATGCTGCTTTATAACTGCATCCATGACTTCCTTGGGCAATTCTTCAGGCTTTGCATTGCCAACCATGAAATTATCACCGCGCCCGTGCACACCTTCAATCAATGGTAACTTTTCCATTCTGGATATAAGCGACCCGGAGTACTCTGCATAGACTCCATCCTGTATGAGAAGTGAAGCAATGTTTATGTAATCATCTGAATGGCTTTTATGATTTTTGGCTGCCATGAATTCGAAAGGATCTTTCCACCCCGCAATTGTGGGGTATTTCCCTGGAACACGCGTTTTCGGACAGGTTCGCATCCATGTGTTCCATTTTTCTGTTTCGCGACCCAATGAGAATGGTGCAATTGAGCGGGAGATTACTATTCCATGTGGTACGGGTAATCCAATCGCATCTGCTATCAAGAGTCCAAACACTTTATCGCCGATCATTTGGCTGAACCTATTAGGCCAAATGATGGATGCAGACGTCGGGATTGTCCCCACTTTTTCCTTTTCCCAAATAATTGTATGATCCTTATGCAGGCCTCTCTTTTGAGGATGAATACTAAATTCAATGCGAATAGACGCATCATAATTCAGTGCAGGCAGAAAACCATAAACCCTTTCAAGAATCGGCAATGCCATAGCGCGAGGTAAAGAACAAACTTCGGGTTTATCCACACACTTTGGTGTATCAAAGGGCGCGAATTCAACAATGTTCGCAAAAGACACACCTGATACCCCACCATCATTGATGTCAATAGTTTCATTTATAATTGTATACAATCCCTTACTGGCTTGAAGAGATAGTAGACTCAAAATTTCGTCGGGATCATTTTTTCCATAAAAGAACTCACCACCCTTGGGACGATTCGGCTCGAATGTTCGGATATTTACCAAATGATCTTCTGTTCTGCTTAGCAGTTCTACAATCGCTTCACGCTTTGATGAAAAAGTTTTGTCTGGGTTAATACCGATAATGCGAGCAAATCGTAATTTGAAATCCTGTCCAGGAGAAAAACTGATAAATTGCGCAATGTTTGTATCATTTGCCAGATTGTTAAGAACTTCGTCCTTATAAAGAGGTTGGGAGATCGAAACTGTTGATGGAAAACGATGTAATTTATACTCTCCAGACGATTGTGAGGAAGGTGTATTCTCTATGACTGACGGTCCCAACTCACGAATGACACGCTCCAGATAAAGAGTTGGAAGTGAGTTCTGCTTCAATTCTTGTATAGCGTTTGATATCAAAGATGAGCCTGATAGTCTACCGAGGGATATTCCATTTTCCGCTACGGTTTCAATACCGCTGTTTACTGCCTTTAAAAATTCGTAGCAGCAACCTGCGCTGTACTGCCATCCGTCTAATAAGATTACCTTGTTAGCACAACTCTCAATAATCTTTCCCCAGAAGAAATGATAGTCTTCCTGTGTCCACTGTGAAATAAAGAATGATGTGGGATCAATAATTAGTGCATCGGTGTTATTCATTCGAATAGATTTAATCTTTTTCCTGGCGATTTCACAGTTTTGCGAAATAACATTATCCTGGTGCTTAACTTTATACTCAAGAGAGGATGGATCAATGATAAAACCCTCCCTCTGATACCATTGCAGGAAAATTGACCCTGTGGTAATGGGCACTGAAATGTATATAGTCTTTCTTCCTTCAGTAATACTCTTTAGGAGGTTTGCAAAACTCTCTGCGCCAGATGAAGATAGGCCGTCAATTTCCATGTTTGTATCCTCTATGGGAATTAATGATACATTAGTATTTCTGTTTCATATCACCTGTGGATTGTCAAATTGTGTTTTAACAAACCCAGCTCTCCTTTTTGCCCTAAACTCCACTAATATCAGGCACAATGTTGGAAATTACAGAGACAACACTTAGTTACTGAGCACCTCTGTGTCATCTTTGATGTCTATAATGTCTTGGTTCAGCGTGAATAGGACTATCAGCCCGTTTGTGATAAACCATCACAAATGGAGGAAAGTTCATGAAAAAGAAACGCCACAATTACACACCTCAG
>MVQR01000263.1 GCA_002067815.1 Syntrophus sp. PtaB.Bin001
CACCCTGGAAATTCTGCGTGATCGACGAGATGATTATGCCGCTTTGGATAAGCATACGGCTGAACTTTGCAGCAAAATGGAAAATATGTTCCGGGCGGCGGATGTCCCCATCCGTATCAATCGGGCAGGATCTCTTTTCACCTTGTTTTTTTCAGATCACGAGGTTTATGATTACAAAACCGCTAACCTGAGCAATACTGATAAATATGCTTCTTTCTTCAAGTGCATGATCGACAGGGGCATATACCTTGCGCCATCCGCATTCGAAGCGGCCTTTGTCTCCTTCGCCCATTCCGAGGAAGATTTTGAGGAAACTCTCCAGGCCTGCGCGGAAACGATAGAAACACTGACATAAATTGAGAACACCGGATTTTTGGCTGGTTTTTGATTATGCTCGAACTTATTTGCACTAAAGTTCAACTGGACCAATCATTGATGCACAAGAAATATCCGGAGCTTATCCTAGGGATGAATCTGTAAAATATCCTCGGCAATAAAATTTACTTTCTTTTCATTTACTCTCTGCTTTCTGATTGACTTAAGGAACGGATTCATGGTAAAAGGCGCACCGCGAATGGGTAAGGAATCGAGAAAATCCTTAATTCGTCTTGCTTATGCAAGCAGCGCGGGCATTGGGATGGTTCTCGCCATCTTTGGCTGTTTGTATCTGGGAAGATACTTGGACCAGTATTTTGGAACAGGGTTGCGCTTCACGATCGTTTTCCTGCTTCTCGGCATTGCGGCTGGTTTTCGAAATCTTTACTATTTGATAAAAAAGTATGCCTCTGATGAAAAATCAGATTCTGATACGGACGACATAAAAAGTGAATCCGATAGAAAAAGTACCCCTCCAAAAAAAACTTGAAATCACCAACTGGATAGTTCTTGCGGTTCTTCTTCTAGGCAGTTCCTTTTTTCTTTCCTTCCGTTTTTCTTTGGGAATATTGCTGGGAGGATTGATCAGCATTCTTAATTTCTACTGGCTTCATCAAAATCTCCGCAACACTTTTCAACGCCTGATGGATGGAGCAAAATCATCAATTCTCTTCAAATACTGCATCCGGCTCGCCGTTACTGCGGTTATTCTTTATTTTATCATTGTTTACCGAGTCGCAGATGTCCTTGGTCTACTTTTGGGTCTTTCCATTGTTGTCATCAACATTGTTTTCACCGTCATCATGACGTTTCATAAAAAAACTTTTGAGGAGGTTAGTTAAACAATGGAGGCTTTATCATTTCTTCACAATTCCTTCTTCCCAGACCATGTAACCTATACGTGGTTTGTCATGGGCTTGCTTATCCTGAGCGGCTTGATTGCAAGGGGTGGGATGGAGCTGTTTCCGGGTAAATTCCAGAGTTTCATGGAAGTTGTAATTGGCGGTCTCGATTCTTTAGTTACTGACACTATGGGGCATGAAGGGAAAAAATTCTTCCCTCTCATTGCTACCATAGCACTCTTTATTCTCGTATCCAATCTTCTTGGTCTTGTCCCTGGTTTCGGTTGTCCCACGGCGAATCTGAACACCAATGCTGCCATGGCGCTCACGGTCTTTTTTCTGACTCACATCATGGGAGTCAAGGTTCATGGCGCTAAATATATCAAACAGTTTCTCGGGCCAGTATGGTGGCTGATTCCCCTAATGCTCCCTATTGAACTCGTCAGCCATCTGGTCCGTCCGCTGTCACTGTCAATTCGTCTTTTCGGAAATATGGAGGGTGGGCACATTGTTATCGGCGTGTTGCTTATATTGGCTCCTTTTCTTGTTCCTGTGCCGATTCTAATTTTGAAACTTCTCATATGCTTCATCCAGACTCTTGTCTTTACGCTCCTGTCCATGATGTATATCGGTGGGGCTATGGAAGAAGCTCATTAACTCAAGAAAATCTGTTTTTCTGACTTTCTCAAAATCAGAAAGCCACGATTCCTCAATTGGGACGTGGCTTTCTGAATGCATTTGTGATCGGAGCGTTTTTCTTTAGTCCAACAAAATCTTTTATCGGAGTTACTCAGGTTTTTTCAGTTTTCTGATTTCCTCCCAGATATTTTCCCTTCCGTAACCGCTTTTCGCTGAAAACTCGAACGGCAAATCTGGAAGTACCAGAATTTTCTGGATATAACGTCTTCTATTTTTAATTTCACTCCGGGAAAGTTTGTCACTTTTTGTCAGTATAAACAAAGTCTTACGACCATAATAATCAAGCCATTCCTTTAACGCCAAATCGTCTTTCGATGGTTCTCTTCTGATATCCAGGATAAATACAACCAACATGAGGTTTTCCCGATCTTTAAGATATGCTTCAATCATCGGCCCCCATTCTCTTTTTACAGCTTCCGGCACCTTCGCAAAGCCATATCCAGGAAGATCGACAAACAGCAGCTCATTATTAACATTAAAAAAATTAATAAGTTGGGTCCTTCCAGGCCTGTTACTTGTTCGGGCAAGTTGTTTTCTGCGCAAGAGCGTATTAATCAGCGACGATTTCCCTACATTGGACCGACCCACAAATGCAACTTCAGGCATCGTCCCCTGGGGATATCCTGATGGTTTGGTCGCGCTTTTGACAAATTCAACGGTCAGGATCTTCATTGACAGGCGTGTTCCTCTGCCTCGAATTCATCATCGGAGAAGCTTCGATCAAACCCTTCCCGCTCAAAAGCTATTCCGTATTTTTCAAGCTTCCTTTCGAACGTCGGACGCGATATTCCGAGAATGTCACAAAGTTCTCCCTTGTTTTTTCCCTTTTCCATTCTCAGAACCTTCCTTATATACTTTTCTTCCACTTCATCGAGGGTTAACGGCCTGCCTGATTCATCGCGGTCTTCAGGCAACGACTCACTTTTTGCTACGGAAAGCTGAGATTTCTTAAAAAGTTCGGGGAAATCATTCTCTTCAAGAATTCTGCTTCTGGCCATCACTGCCGCTCTGACCAGCATATTTTCAAGTTCTCGCACGTTCCCGGGCCAGTTGTGACGGCAAAACGCTTTCAGCACCCCATCTGAAACCCCTACGATCCGCCGGTGAAGGTCTCTGTTAATCTTGGCAAGCAGATGGTTGACAAGCGACTGGATATCCTCCTGCCTATCTCTTAAGGGAGGCATCTCAATTGAAACGATATTTAGCCTGTAAAAAAGGTCCTCTCGAAATTTCCCTTCACGTACCAAAGTTCGAAGGTCTTTGTTTGTGGCTGTAATTACCCTGGCATGAACTTGCACTTTATCCTTGCCGCCTACTCTTTCAAACTCCATCTCCTGAAGGACACGAAGCAATTTCGCCTGAAGATTGATTGACATCTCGCTGATCTCATCCAGAAAAACCGTACCGTACCGGGCCAGCTCGAACTTTCCCAGTTGCCTGCTGAAGGCGCTGGTAAATGACCCTTTCTCATGGCCGAATAGTTCCGATTCCAGAAGCGTTTCAACAATGGCGGAACAGTTTACGGCAATGAAGGGTTCATTCGGTGAGGTATGATTGTGGATGACTTTGGCAATCAATTCCTTGCCCGTGCCACTTTCACCTTTGATTAGAACCGTTGCTCGGCTTTGAGATACGACCCCGACCATCTTGAAGATTTCCCTCATTTCTCTTCCGGTTCCGATAATATTTCCAACCTTGAATTCAGATGAGGCTTCTCTAGGTGCCGCACCCAATTTATGGTCAATCTCAAGAGTCTCCAGAGCTTTCCTTATTGATCCGAAGATTTCATTCAGATCTGCAGATTTATGAATATAATCGAAAGCTCCCATCTTCATGACCCTGATGGTTGTCTCCATGTCAGGACGGTCTGTCATTACAATAATCTTGGCATTTTCGTTTTCTTCCAGCAATTCCTCCAAGATTGTAAAACCATCGACATCGGGCAGGAAAACATCCAAAATGACCAGATCGGGAGACTTTTCAACAAAGCTATTCAAACCGCCAGTTCCTGTCGA
>MVQR01000264.1 GCA_002067815.1 Syntrophus sp. PtaB.Bin001
ATAATTTCAATGCTATGCTCGACGTCGCGAGGAATGGAGTACGAATCGCCCGGGCCTATTTCGCATTCAACATCTCCGATGAACATTCTATATTTCCCGGAGATCACATACCCGCTCTGTTCATTCGGATGCTTGTGCAACGGAGGATTGTCCCCCTTCTTGTAAAGCATCTTCGTCACCATCGATTCCGGACCATGGGAAAGCAGGACGAAATCAACTCCGAGAAAGCTTCTTCTCTGTGCTTCAGCAGATTTGACGATCATATTGTCTCCTAATATCCGCAAAGTTAGCGATTAATGAACGCTTTAAACACTTTTATTTTTTGCCTTTCCCTTTCGGTACGCCATAGTGAGCACGAAATGGCACAGGAACTTTTTCCAGCCGGATAACTCGTAAGATTTGGGAACGAGGGCACGGCCGCATTTGGAGCATACCGGTCCGTACCATGAAAACGGTGTGCCGCAGTCGGGACACGCCCAGCGCCTCTTCTTTGCATCGAGCCAGTGGTCGACTCCGTCCCGTTTAATAGCCTCCAGGCTGGGTACAGCTTCGTGAGTGTGCGGGAGAAACTTCGCCACTGTTTGCCATGTGCTGTAACTTTTGCATGGGTAATCGGCGCAGTCAATGCAGTGCGCAATGTTCTTCTCCCTTGCGCAACGGCGGAGGCTGCATGTGCTGCAACCAGCATACACGTTTTCGGATTTGCATCCACCGCAAGCAAGTTCTTCCTTCGGCAAATTTCCCAGACAGGCGGCAAACCGGTCAGCGCGACCGGTCTGGCCATGCATCGCAATTGAGCAGGCCCCGCAGTAGATTCCGCAGTATGCATCAGGATTGAATTTATTCATTTTGCTTCGCCTCGGTACTGAAATCTGGGGGAGTCATCCTTAATTTATTAGAAATTTTTTTGAATTAAGAAGACACTTAATTACCCAGAATAGATTATGAGAGTTATGTGTTATGTCCCCTTATCCTCCCCAGAATAGATTATGAGAGTTATGTGTTATGTCCCCTTATCCTCCCGGGAAAAGTATATTTATTTCTCTTGAATTACATAAACCGGAAATGGCAGGGAAGAAGATGAAGAGGTGAAAACACTGCGCTCCAGTCGATCCACTGCATACGATTGCTGGGCACCTATTGTGCTTATTACCATTCCGCTTCATTCAGCAAGCCGTTTCATGAGCCATTCCGAGATGTCTTGTCGTTCCTGATTGTAACCCGCGCTTCCGATTTTGAGCCAATCCAGGCTGTTCTTGCGGCCAGTCGGGCTGGTGTATTTAACTAGGAGATCCAGCACAGGCTTTGTGTTCGGCCGATCATAAAAACCAGAAAAGACAAGTGCTATGTCCCCAGCCCTGTCCCCCGGCGATCCCTCGTCGATTTTTGCACCGGCTCTCAGAAGGAGTTCCAAGGCAGCAAAGGCTTGTTCCTGCTCGGACCGCTCGCCGTCTTCAAAGTACGAACAGGCACGTATGATGGCGGATAGGAGAAGCCGACTGTCCCTAATTGGCTCGTTTGGATCGGCACCATGGTTGAGGGCTTCCTGGACAAGCATCGGATTACCCAAGATAGCCCCTGCGTACAACCTGTAGCGATAATCATTTGGCCATCCAATATCCAGAAGCTTCTGAACAGTGTGGGTGGGAGCTCTGTTGGCCAAAGTGTCAATCACGGAACCGCCATTGGTTGTGGAGAGTTTAGGCGAGGCACCGTGAGAAATAAGTAACTCGAGTAGTCGATCTGTCTCTGTGTCAAACTCGATCACTCTCTTAGCACGAACAGCCTTCCAGCGTTCATCAACCAGCACACCTAGAACTCCTACATCACTTGGACTGTGAAAGTTCACATCAGCACCGTTATCAAGTGCCTTATTTACAAGTTTAAAGTCATGTGTTTTGACGCCCTGAAGGAGATCCGTGTTTGGACTATCCGCAGGCCATGCTCCATCTGAATCTGAAGAAGCCAAAGCTTCTTCAGGAAGCCATCTTAGCCCGAGATGATCCAGAGCATCGAGTCGGAAATACGGCGGGTTTTTTTTGCACCTAAGATATGACGACTTGCCGGTGGGCGTCTTAACTCTTATTCCGGAGTCCTCTTCGTCGAAAGCCGCGGCATACTGATATACCGTATATGAATAACCTGATACCGTGAAATGAAGATTGCAGAAGGTCCATTTAGCGCCATCGGTAAAACCCAAACTAAATCGCGAAGCCGGATGTACCTTCTCCGCGGGATAGACGAGTTCTGGAGTTCGATCCTTTGCGCCAAACCTGTATTGAACGTACCCGGAAGCTGTAGTTAGTTTTTTAGATGCGCAGACCGAGACGATCTTTTTCCCAGTGGAACAGGCGAACAGAACTCTCTCTTCTTTTGAACACAGGGAATTGGAATCTCCCCATGCTGCTGGTGCGGACAAGAAGATAAGAACGAATGCTAAGGATATCAACTTATTCGTGTTCATGATGACAGTCTTGGGCAAATTCAGGGAAACCACATTTATTTATTGAAAATCCTCTTATTCTTGTTCTCGGTTTTTTCATTTCTACATCAGTTCTATGAAGTTCCATATCTTCTAACATTTAACAAAAGCTTCATTACCGAGAAGCTTTCTTTTATCGCTCTTTTCCGATCCGATTCGCATGTTCTTCATCATCGCCAATTATTTCAAACAGCTGTTCAACATTCACAATTACATTATTTTTGCCTTGACATGAGTCTCTGTGCTGCTCTACTCCATGAATGAATAATTAATTATAGCGTCCCCAGAATGGCCTCAACGAAAAGCTAAGCCAAAGGCGGATGTCACTTCCAGCCGATTGGCTCCAGCGATTGGTTAGAAGCCTTCTATTTCCCCAAATTCATCTTAGGAAAGATTTTCGCTTTCATTCGCCTACCTGCTTCTGAGATGTTGGTAAGGATAATTCCGTTATCGCTTATCAATGTGATCTTAGGCTTTAGTTGGTCCCGGATATCAATGGTTCCTGTAGAAATAACGCCTAACTGATTCCGGCATTTGACACTGTAAAGTCCGGCAGTTTTGGAGTGCTTCTCTAATATGGTCTCGATAAACGCGAAGGGAACAATTTCTCCATTGTTTTCGACAAAAGTTACGATTTCAATTGAGGTCTCAGTAACGTAAGCTTTTCCGATAACACCCGTAAACTTTCCATGCTCTTGAAACTCGAAAGCTATTGTCATAGGAAGAGAGGTCGCAAAAATTGACGTAGGAATTACAAATACAACAAAAAGGCAAAGTAGTATTCTTTTCATTATTATATCCCTTCTAACAAGTTATTCTATTGACCTACATATCCCTCTGCAAAAGAAGATATATAGAAAGACATGTTTCACCCGACTCACATAAAAACAAATTCCTCAATAATTATACCTCTCTATGCAATTTGATGGCAAGCATCATCGCTGGATTAGAAATGATGGCCTGATTGGAAATAGAGGTAGTTCTTAATTTCATACGTGAGGGGGGAAAAATGTGCATCCTCTGTATGATGAAAATTACAGAGATATTTAAGGATTTGGTTTTTTGGGTAATAATGATGGTTTGCACTAGCTATTCCAGTAAAATCATCTAATTCGATTACGAAAGCGACGAACGTTCACATGATAAGAGGTTAACAAGTTAACGGGAAACTAGCTGTAATGCGGGAAAAGACATAGCATTTCATTGAAGAAATGGCAACATGGTAAAAATAATCAGCTGAGTCCGTCAGCCGGAAGTTCCGATAAACTTCGCCGCAAGGAGTGAAATTTCACTGATGATTCGTTGCATTGCCGCCGGGTTTCTGATATCCCACCTGAGAATCACCGGCACGGTCTTTCAATTCACCGCTCAGGTCAGGATTTCATGTTCAATCATAAAGAACCCCGCATTCATGTCGGCATCATGGAACACAGACGGGAAGTA
>MVQR01000265.1 GCA_002067815.1 Syntrophus sp. PtaB.Bin001
GTCGGCTTTTCTAGTCCGGTAACATATTCGGTCCCAGAAGGCATAGATGTTAGAATTGAAAAGCAGACAAATATAATTTTGTCCGGAATTGATAAAGAAAAAATTGGTAAGGTTGCCGCCGATATTAGGAGAATAAAAAAGCCGGAACCCTATAAAGGTAAAGGCATAAAATATATAAGTGAGAAAGTAAGACGGAAGGTTGGAAAATCTGTAGGGGCATGACGTCTAGTTTGAATAAAATAAAAAAACATCTTACTAAAGCGAGAGGTATAGAAATTGGCGTCAAAAAAAGTACAAAAAATTAGAGAAAAAAGGAAAGCCAGGGTCCGCGCAAAAATTAGTGGTACAGCGGAGAGGCCAAGGTTGACTGTTTTCAGAAGTTCGAAGCATATATATGTACAAGCGGTAGTAGACAGTCTTGGTAAAACGGTTGCACAAGCCTCTACCATGAATGAGGATATAAAATCGAAGTTGTCAGGCGCAAAAAAAGTTGATGCTGCTAAGGAAGTCGGAAGGGCAATTACAAAGAGGCTTAAGGATTTGGGGATTCTAGAGGCAGTTTTTGATAGAGGATGCTATTTATATCATGGCAGAGTAAAAGCTTTGGCAGATGGAGCAAGGGAAGAAGGGTTAAGATTCTAGATAATTCAGTTTTTTGTTTACCGCGAAGGGATTGATCATTGGATAAGAAAGATTTGAATGAAGTGGAATTGTTGGACAGAGTTATTGCGATTAACCGAACTGCAAAGGTTGTAAAAGGTGGCAGGAGGTTTAGATTTAGTGCTATCGTAGTGGTAGGCGACGGTTCTGGTGCTGTTGGTGCAGGATTGGGAAAGGCACATGAGGTCCCTGAAGCTATAAGAAAAGGGATGGAGCAAGCCAAAAAAAGTATGGCAAAAATAGCCGTTGAGAAAGGCACTATTCCGTATGAGATTATAGGTAAATACGGTGCTGGCAAAGTGCTATTAAAACCTGCATCTGAAGGAACAGGCTTGATAGCCGGTGGCGCTGTAAGGGCTGTTTTGGAAGTAGCCGGAATACATAATATCTTAACAAAATGTTTAGGATCACACAATCCGCATAATCTTGTAAAAGCTACTATCGAAGGCTTACGTAGATTAGAAAACCCAGTTAATATAGCAGCAATTAGAGGAAAAGCTTTATCAGAAATATAGATTCGAGGAAATACTACTGTGGATAAAAAGTTATTAATAACGTTGAAGAAAAGTCCAATCGGCAGACCTTCTAAACAAAGGGAAATACTCAAAGGCATGGGGTTACTAAAAATTAATAAAATGGTCATGCTCAAGGACTGTCCTGAAATTAGAGGAATGGTGAATAAGGTCAGCCACCTTGTAGACTGCAAGGAATTTGAAGGAGTATAAGGTAATGTATTTGAATCAGCTAAAACCGCCGGAAGGATCAAGAAAAAAGAAAAAGAGGATTGGGAGAGGGAGCGGATCTGGTCATGGTGGAACAGCATGCAAGGGGCATAAAGGACAAAACGCAAGATCCGGTGGTGGAGTAAGAGATGGGTTTGAGGGCGGCCAAATGCCGTTAACCAGACGATTGCCTAAGAGAGGGTTTAAGAGTAAATCCTCGAATAACATAAGGGTTCTTAATGTTGGAAATTTGAATGCGATACAAACTGGCATTGTTATAGACGAAAGTGTTTTAAAAGAGAAAACATTGGTAAAGAAATCTACTCAAATCATTAAAATACTCGGAAAAGGAGATATAGATCATCCCTTGACGGTAAAAGTTGGAATGATTAGTCGAGGGGCAAAAGAAAAAATCGAGGCTGCAGGCGGATCGATCATAGAGGAAGTCTGAGTTGATAGAAGGCTTAAGGAATATAAATAAAATACCCGAACTACAGAAGAGAATATTATATTCTCTTCTGATGTTAGGTGTTTATCGAGTAGGAGCGCATATTCCAACACCGGGAATTGATACGGCGGCTTTAATGGCTTATTTTGAACAGGCAAAAGGGTCTCTCCTGGGCCTTTTTGATATGTTTGCCGGTGGAGCGCTTAGCAATTTATCTGTTTTTGCACTGGGGATAATGCCCTACATCAGTGCATCAATTATTATACAGCTCCTGACAGTTGCCGTACCGCATCTTGAGCGGTTATCAAAAGAAGGTGAGGCAGGCAGAAGAAAAATCACTCAGTATACACGTTATGGAACAGTTGTACTAAGCCTAATACAAGGTTTTGGGATATCTGTTGGCCTTGAAAACATGGCCGGACCAACAGGCGTGTCTATAGTACTTCAACCCGGTTGGGGCTTTAGGTTGATGACCGTGTTGACTTTAACCGCAGGTACCGCATTTCTGATGTGGCTTGGAGAGCAGATAACAGAAAAAGGGATAGGGAATGGTATTTCGTTAATTATTTTTGCTGGTATTGTTTGTAGAGGCCCGGAAGCAATAATTAATACCTTCAGACTGTTATCAACCGGTGAAATGGGAATATTCTTGATCGTTATACTGATAGTTATGATGGTAAGTGTTGTAGGGCTTATAGTATTTGTTGAAAGCGGTCAGAGAAGGATTCCTGTTCAATACGCAAAAAGAGTTGTGGGGAGAAAAGTTTATGGTGGGCAAGCAACACATCTTCCGCTAAAGATTAATACTGCTGGTGTTATCCCGCCAATATTTGCTTCATCAATAATAATGTTTCCTGCCACGATAGCTAATTTTGTACCTCACCCTTGGATGAAAGCTGTTGCAGATGCTTTGATACCGGGTAGAATAGGATATGAACTGTTATATGTTGGATTTATAGTGTTTTTCTGTTATTTTTATACGGCCGTGACGTTTAATCCGAATGATGTTGCCGACAATATGAGGAAATATGGTGGTTATGTGCCTGGGATTAGGCCTGGTAAAAAGACCGCGGAATATATTGATAATGTGTTAACCAGGTTGACCTTTAGCGGTGCGGTATATGTATCTGCAGTATGCGTGTTGCCGAGCATTTTAATCGCTTATTTTAATGTACCATTTTATTTTGGCGGTACGGCGTTGTTAATTGTCGTGGGAGTTGCGTTAGATACAGCAGGGCAATTGGAAACACATCTTTTGACCAGACAATATGAAGGATTTTTGAAAAAGGGAAAAATCGCCCGAAGAAGATAAATATGCTTCAAAAGAATTTATGGTTATTATCAAGTCGCCGGAAGAGATACAAAAAATAAGAAAGTGTTGTAAAATTGCCGCCGAGATATTGTACGAATTAGAAAATAAAATAAAACCTGGGATTCGTACTATAGAACTTGAAAAGTTTTCAGAGGAATTGGCCATTCGAAATAAAGTTCGGCCTGCATTTAAAGGCTATAATGGTTTTCCTTTTGGCTTGTGTGTTTCAGTTAATAACGAAGTAGTGCATGGAATGCCCTCTAAAAGAGCTCTTAAGGAGGGTGATATTGTGAGTTTAGATTATGGTGTTTATAATGATGAATATTATGGTGATGCTGCGATAACAGTTCCTGTTGGTAAAGTTGCAGATGAGTCTCTCCGTTTAGTCCAGATAACAAAAGAATGCTTATATCAGGGCATTAGTGAATCCAAAGAAGGGAATCGGTTGGGCGATATTTCTGAAGCTATTCAAAGGCATGCAGAACGCGCAGGGTTCTCGGTAGTAAGAGATTTTGTCGGGCATGGGATTGGTAAAAGTTTGCATGAGGATCCGCAGATACCTAACTATGGAATCAGGGGAAGAGGAATATTGCTGAAAATAGGGATGGTATTTGCCATAGAGCCTATGGTTAATGAAGGCACTTATAAAGTTAAAATATTAAAAGATAATTGGACTGTTGTTACGGAGGATGGCAGAAATTCAGCTCATTTTGAACATTCCGTCGCAATTACTGAAAATGGTCCCGAAATATTGAGTACCTTAAATTAGGATAAAAG
>MVQR01000266.1 GCA_002067815.1 Syntrophus sp. PtaB.Bin001
AGAGCTTTGCCGCCAGGCCGCCTATCAGAGAGGCGATGACGATAATAATGATGTCTGCCGCTATGCCCATGAATTGCCAGCCTCCGGATCAAACCCGTCTTCTCATGATTGAGACGTGTTCCGATTCCATATCAAAGCGCTATCTTCGTTGGCGACGTTATCAGCTCCTCGACATACGTCTTAGTATGCCTGTGTCGCCTCTGCCTTGCCGCCTTACTATCATCATTGATGGAATCGGAATTAAGAGTACACATCATAGAAAATTTAATCAAAAAAAATCCACGGAAATGCTGGATAGTTTGCATCCCGTGGATGAATGACCGGTCAATTGTCCCGATTTTTACCTTCTATTTCTTTTTCCTCAGCAGCTTCAGCAGCCGGTCACGATAGAGGTATCCCGCCAAGACGAAGATTATGCTGACGGAGAGAATCACCAATAGCTGCTTATATTGATTGCTTCGCACATAACTTCCGCTGACCGTAAGCAGGATGGTGCCCAACAACCTCCCCATTGTTGAAATGAGGAGAAATTGTCCCGTCCGGATGTGGCTGAGCCCCAGGATATAGCAGAGGCAATCCTTGGGAAATCCGGGAATCAGAAAAAGGACAAAAGAAACAAGAATCCCCTGGTGTTTCATGAGATAGTCATATCTCTCAAGGATTTCGGACTTGACGGTCTTTTCAACCAATGGAAGGCCGAAAGTCCTGGCAAGAACAAAGGCAATCCACGACCCGATTGTAAGGCCGAGAGTCGAATAGATTATACCCAGTAAGGGGCCGTAGAGGAAGCCGCCGATAATTCCGGTGACTTCACCGGGTATCGGGGCAGCAACCACCTGGAGTATCTGAAGGGCTATGAAAACGACCTCACCGTAAGGTTGAAAGGAGTTGATGAACTCTACCGCCTTCTCCTTTTGGACAAAGTAAATGTAAAGGCCGTGATGAAAAAAAAGATAAGTTCCGAACAGCAACAGAGCCAGGAAAGAAACAATCTTGAAACGGAGGATGCGTTGATTTTGCCGGGATAACACAGCCGGAGTCACTTTTTCCGTCGGCAACTTATTTTGTTTCTACTGAATTCGTCGTTTTCTCTTCCGGTTCATCCAATTCTTTCTTAAATCCCTTTATCGCTTTACCGAGCGAACTTCCCAAACCACTCAATTTCCCCGGCCCAAAAATGACCAAAACGATAAACAGGATGATCAGCAAGTGCATTGGTTGAAAAAGACCTCTAAACATGGCAATCAATTCCTTTCTTTTTTCTCCGAGCTATCTCAATTCCGCCGCTTAGTCAACTCAATTTCTGCAAGAGTTTTGCCTGACTTACATAAACGGGAATCAGAGCATAGTATGAAGTTTATTATTTAAACTCAGAAATTTCCTTTTGATCAGCGAGCGGCCCTGTTCCATATATTTGTCAAATTCCAAGGGCGTCAACGCACGGTAAAGGCCATGCTTGTAGAGATAACTTGCCACCTGGTAATAGCTGATGGTTTCCTTCAGGGAGTCCTTTTCGTTTGCTGCGGTAGTAATCGACCTTGCAATAAAGTCATAACGATAGGAAACGGTTTTGCGAAGAGGCTTTAGGATGGCGAATTTTCCTTCCTCGAT
The DNA here is from genome assembly GCA_002067815.1 of Syntrophus sp. PtaB.Bin001. Lineage (GTDB taxonomy): Bacteria > Desulfobacterota > Syntrophia > Syntrophales > Syntrophaceae > Syntrophus. Next base: position 1,612 of record MVQR01000266.1, read on the forward strand.
ATGCCCCAGTTCCTGGTAATTGCCGATGATGGCATGACCTTCCTGGGGATCGATGCTGAAAATATCATGACCTAAAAAGCGGCTTGGGTAGCTCCAATTGAGTAAACCAAGCAAGGTGGGGGCGAAGTCCATCTGGCTCGCAACCATTTGAACGTGTCCTGTCGGAAGCTGACCACCGGGAGCGTAGATGATCAGGGGAATATGGTATCTATCGACGGGCAGCTCCGTCTTGCCGGCACTGGATGCACAATGATCTGCAACGATGACGAAGATCGTGTTTTTAAACCATGGTTTTTTTGCCGCCTCCCGGAGAAATTGGCCTATGGCATAATCGGAATATTTGACCCCGCCGCGCCGCCCCGAACTCTTGGAGGGCAGATCGATTCTCCCGTCGGGAAAGGTGAACGGGCGATGATTGGATGTTGTCATGACGAAAAAGTGAAAGGGTTTGTTCTTCGATTTGTACATTCTATCGGCTTCCCGTAAAGTCCAGCGATAAAGATCTTCGTCGCAGGCGCCCCAGACGTTGGCAAAGGTTATATCGTTTCGGTTTACGCTGCTGCGGTCGATGACCCGGTAGCCGTTATTTCCGAAAAAATGATTCATGTTGTCGAAATAGCCGTAGCCGCTGTAGATAAAGGCGGTGTCATAGCCTTTTGCCCGAAACAACGAGCCGAGGGTGAACAGGCCTTCGTTGTGGGGGCGTTTAACAAGAGAACGACCGGGAGTCGGCGGCAGGGACAGGGTCAGTGCTTCCATGCCCCGATCTGTGCGGGTTCCCGTTGCGTAGAAATTGTCAAAGACTAGGCTCTTGGATTCCAGTGCCGACAAATTCGGTGTCAGGTTTTGGTATTTTCTTTTATAAAGAAATTCATAACTCAGGCTTTCCACCGTAATTTGAATGACATTGGGTTTGAGCTCCGGCCCTTCGTGGGAGTAAAACCTCAACATATCTCTTGCCTCAGGTCTCAAGAGCACGGAACCGTCTTCCTCCACTTCGGTTTTCATTCGCTGAAAGGCCTGATCGTCCGGAATAGTCGGGAAAAAATGTTTATATTCCAGTTCGTTGTTCCGGAAAGCGGCAAAGAAAGACCAGATTCCGTTTTTACCCAGTTCCCGGTTGTAGTTGTTGGCAAAATCCGGCAGCCAGTTTTGATTAATTATCAAACCTGCAAAGACAACTCCCATGCACCAGGCGATGCCGGTTCTATAGCGGGGGCCTGATTTCTGGGATGCCGCCGAAAGCCACCGTCCCGGAAGGCCTGTTTTCCAGAAGATGATATGAAACGCCAAAGACAGAACTCCGATAAAACTGAGCAGCAAGGGCATGGGGTACGACTCGATAATATTGTCGATAACCTCATGCGTATAGACCAGATAGTCCACGGCGATGAAGTTAAACCGGACGCCGAATTCGTCCCAGAAAACCCATTCTGCCGCCAGCGTGAAGAGCAGGATAAATGTCAGGGAAAAGGCAACAAGATGCGTTGCCAGGCGACCCCACCGGCGTTCGAAAAAACGTTCCGGCAGTATCGTCAGAAGGACAATTAAGGGAAGGGAGAACCAGCAGGCAGCGCCGATATCATAAAGAATGCCCCATCCGAACGCTGCCGGAAGACTCAAGTCCCAGGAAACAACAGGGGCGGCCTTGAGCAGCAAAGCAACTCGGGTGGCAAATGCAAACCCGAGAAAAACAAGGAAAAACAGCAGAACGCCGCCATGCCTTTTCTGCAGCGATGCAGTCAGCTGTTTGAGCGGCAATATATTAAAATGATGAGTCATGAAATTGTGTCCCGGGATAAAGTTGAAATAGACTGTATTAAAAGGAGGAAAGGGGGGATTTCTCCCCCCTGATTTTGGATCAGCTCTTGTCTTGACATGCCCGTTGTCAATTACCAGTAATTATAGCATTAACAATGCCAACGGCAATTGATGCATTAACTTCTTGATTATATGGCTTATTTTGCTATTGCCGGTTGTCTGTAAAAGGCAAGAATTGTCGAATCATGGAAAGGTAAATAAAAATTAAGTCCGTCATTACAAGTTGTTGCGGAACAGCAAAACTTTGCAGTCGGTTCGACATTTTTGTCGGTTCTCTCTGCTGTACTTAAAGCTTGAAGATTATATATCCGAATTTATGAAAACAAGACTTATCGTCAATGCCGCTTCCGCCTGTGGGCACAGGGCGCGCCGATACTCACGGATCGAAGCGACGCTGCGCGAAAAAAACTTTCCCTTCGAGGCAGTGTTTACCACCCACCGCGGACATGCGACGGAACTGGCGCGGGCTGCACTC
>MVQR01000267.1 GCA_002067815.1 Syntrophus sp. PtaB.Bin001
CTCAGAATGTCAATAACCTCTTCTCTGGAGGGAATGACTTCCTGACTGATGTGGGAAAAGCCGATTCCGTCCCGGCAAGAGGCTGCTATTTGGTCAACTATCGCAGGCAGGGCGTCACGCTGCTGAAAATGATATGTCTCCGTGATTCTGCACTGCCTTGTTTCCTGTTCTGTCTTTTGGGGTGTTTTCATCCGGATCGTCTCCTCGACATTTGTCAAAATAATTTTCCGGAATTCGGAAGTAAAATCTGGCTTCCGATAATAGTTTTCAATTTACAGGATGATCTGTGTGACCTCTTTGATGTTCTCACTAGTCCTCAGTTTATCGATGATTTCGGGAGGAACTTCATCGTCGAGGTTCAGAATCATTATTGCGCTGCCACGCGGCTGGTCCCTGGCTACGTCCATATGGGCGATATTGATGTTGTTCTGCCCGAGAATCGTCCCCACTGCGCCGATAACTCCCGGCCTGTCGCTGTGTTCGGTAAACAGGTAAATTCCCTTGGGTTCGAATTCCACAGGATGCCCCTGGACCTGGACAATACGTAGCCCCTTGTCCGGAAAGTACGTTCCGGCAATGGAGCAGGAGAGGCCATCCGACAGGATCGCTACCTCCAAGAGATTTTTAAACTTGGGAGACGCCTCGCTTGTTGAGCTTATTATGTTGATCCCTCGATCCCGGGCGATATAGAAGGCGTTGATAATGTTGACCTTCCCCTCAGCGAAAATCGGTTTCAAGACACCCGCTACTGCACCGGCGACTAGGATCTTGACGTCCTTTCCGATGATCTCCCCGGAACACTTCACCTCGATGGCGGAGACGCTTCTGCGGGATAGTTGAACGGCGATTTCCCCAAGTTTATCTGAGAGCTCAAGGTAGGGAATGAGTTCTGGATCCAGAGGGGCGGGAAGGTTTACGGCATTTTTGACGATACCCTGAGAGAGGTAAAGGGCGATTTGTTCGGCGATTTCAAACCCGACTTCCTCTTGGGCCTCTTTCGTGGAGGCTCCCAGATGAGGCGTGGCCAGGCAGTTTTCCTGCTTGATTAAACTCCAGTTTTCCGGCGGTTCCTGGGTATATACATCCACTGCCGCTCCTGCAATCCTTTTTTCCCGGAGAGCCTCACAGAGAGCCTCTTCATTGACGATGCCTCCACGGGCTGTATTGATCAGGAAAGCCGACGGTTTCATCTTCGCGAGTTGCACCCGGCCGATCAGATTTCTGGTCTGCGAGTTCAGGATTGTGTGGATCGTGACAATGTCCGATTCCGCCAGAAGTGTATCTAAGGAAACCAGCCGAACATCCATCCTTTCGGCAAGTTCAGGAGAAAGGAAAGGGTCATGGGCCAGAATATTCATGCCCAGGGCCTTTGACCGTTTTGCCACTTCCGTCCCGACCCGTCCCAGACCGACAATGCCCAGCGTCTTGTTACCGAGCTGTCTTCCGATGAGCTTTTTCTTTTCCCACCGTTCTTCCTTCATGGTCCGGTCTGCCGGGACGATATTGCGCAGCAGGCAAAACATGAGGGCAAGAGTCAATTCGGCCGTTGCAACGATATTGCCCGAGGGGGCGTTCATGACCAGGATGCCTTTCGCCGTTGCCGCCTCGAGATCGATGTTGTCCACGCCTACTCCTGCGCGGCCGATCACTTGGAGTCGCGAGGCTTTAATGACTTTATCCGTTACCCTGGCATTGCTCCTGACGATCAGAACATCATAATCCCCGATGATTTCAACCAGCTCCTCTTCCTTCAGGCCTGTCCGGACATCAATGTCATGGCCCGAGTCTTTTAGAAGAGACAGGCCCTTACCCGAGATTTCATCCGCTACAAGTATCTTCATATCGGAGCACCTCCCGTATCTGGGGTTCAGTTCTTGTTTTGCCTCCTCAGGATCGCTTGTATTTCAATGATATCATTGTAATTTGAAAGAACATGCCTGTCAAGCAGACGGGATGAAAGGCGATGGGTTACCGGAACTTCACCGTCACCATTTCCTTTGGCTCAAACTTGACTCCGGGAAGGTCGCGCATTAAATGTTCCATTTCTCTCATATTTTTTGGATTGGTCCTTGCCAGTTTCTGGAATTGTTCCGGATTGTTAAGCAATTGATCGAAATCCATGTCTACCAGGGTAATTCGGGAACCGTCTAGGTGGGTGGCGTTAGTTGCAACCACTGAACCCTCAATTTCTACGGCAAGGGCGATCCTCATGCCCTGAAAAAAGTTCTTCATCATTTCCGTCTGTTCTTCCGATATTTCCTGCTTCTGTTTTTGTTTCGCGGCAATAGTCTTGCCTTTTTTCTGCGCCTGCCGCTTGTCGTGCGGCTTGTCCGAATGGATAATCAAAGCTGAAGTAGCGCCCTTTGTGAAAGAAAATTTGATTTTACTTTTTAGTGGATTTTCTTCGGAATTAGGACCGGAAAAGGAGGATTTGTCGGAATTCGAGTCAATTGTCAGGGTATTGATGTTGTCAAAGTTGTAGAAAGCACGGTATCCGACACAATTATCCGAGATGATCCGTTCCGCGGAAACAAAGCGGACTCCGGGTCCCATATTTTCCGCCTCACGCCTCAACCTTTCCTCATCAAGCAGGTTGAAGGGCTTGTCCGTGTGATTGCTGATACTCTGTTGCATCAATTGGCTGAATTGAGGGTTGAGCATAACCATCGACTCCAGCGTCCCGCTCCCATCGGGCTTTACGCGAACAGTCGTCTCCAGCTGCAGGCATCCCAAGAGACAGAAAATCAAAAGCAAACCACCAAAAACCCTGGTCCATAAATTCATTGGTTTTTCTCCTTTTTCCCGTATGGGTTTGTTCTTACCTGGCAAAAGCAAACCATATGCCGGAAAACCATTCCGGGTAATTTTGAAATTTATTAATATCACTATTGTTTTTGAACGAAGGAACGGATTGATTATTGCTCGGATGGAAAGAAAATGTAATTTGCAGTCGGACCAGGTCAAGCGGAGTTTTTGTGACCCTGTCGCCGGCCTTGCAGTCAGCTCCGCTCCCACGTAAATTTCCCGCAGATCACGCAGGTTTCTGCTTAGGTCCACATATCCTGCCTCCTGGAAAAGAAACCAGAATGCTTCCTATCTTGGGATTGCTTTTTGCATTGTCAATATATGCGAGAGACTCAGATTTTTCCAAGCTGAACGTAAATGGAGACGGATGAATAATGAATGCAGCATTTTGCCGAAAAACAGCAGAATCAGTAAGGTGGCCGCTATTTAAAATATTGCTGATACTTGTTTTTTTTATTTTGTGCGTTCCCTTTGAACTTGGGGCAGGTGAATTTTATCGCTGGGTTGACGAAAATGGCGTCGTCCATGTTTCCGATAACTTTCCCGAATCATCTTCGTCTTCGAGGACTGCCGGGCAGCAAGATGTTCAGCGTATTCGCGTCCATGTGAATCCACCCGCCAATCCATCCGCTAGATCATCCTTCAGGTTGCCGGTCGGGTTACCGGTTAATGTAAGAGAACCTGAACCATATTCATCTCCTGATGGATATCGGATTCCTTTCACTGTTACTCCGAGTGGCAGCATCCTGGTCAAGGCTGTTTTTGATGATACTGTCGATGTGACTCTGCTTTATGACACTGGTGCCACCTGTGTGTCAATAACTGAAGAGCTGGCACAAAAGTTAAACTATTCTTCACATGTCAGCAGAAGCATTAAAATGCGGACGGCCGGAGGCATAACAGACGCCAGGACGGCGGTGATCGGTAAAGTTGCTGTTGGTGATGCCTGCAAGGAAAATGTCCCTGCCATTGTAGGTGGAAAAGAAATCGCTTCCGACAAATTTGATGGCATTCTGGGAATGAGTTTTCTTAGAGACTTTCAGGCAACCGTTGATTATAAGAAAAAAGTCATTATTTTGAAGCGTAATCTGTAATGAAA
>MVQR01000268.1 GCA_002067815.1 Syntrophus sp. PtaB.Bin001
CAATTGAGAGATGATAAAGCTCATCCATACTGGTTAAATCATATGGAAGACGTACGAACAAATCACCCTGCCGCAGAGGTTTAGAAAATTCTCTTTCTATTTCTTCCTCAGTCGCAACGATCACAACAGGAAGGTCTGCCGCCGAAAGTTCATAATACCAATCACTTGCAGGTGATAAAAGAACCAAGGAATTCCAGTGATTCTTCTTTTGCAGCAATTTCAATATATCCAAGATACTCTGATTTTCAGAGGCCATTTATCCGCACTTTCCTTCCGGAGAATCAGCTCGCTTAGGATTAATCCGTTTTTCTAAGAATTCTCGCCGCATCCTCCATCTCTGACGGAGATCTAAACTCTGCCAGCCCCTGGAGGGATACCTGAAAATTCTCTAAAGAGCTCAAAAAGCGGTCCAGAACATCGCCACTGGATGTTGGAATCAAAAAGATATGGGTATGAGGCACCTGTGTGCCCCGTGCATAGAGATAGACAAAGTCGGGTTTGAGCCTTTCCATTATCCGGTTGCCGACGGTTTTCGCCATCTTGAAGAGGCTGGCATGTTCCTCGTCAGTCAGTTCATGCCACCACGGAACATGCCGTTTGGGAATTACGAGGCAGTGCCCTTTGGCATAGGGGTGAATATCCAGGATGCACATCGTCAAGTCATCTTCTTCGACGACGTATGCCGGTGCTTTCCCGGCCACAATGTTGCAAAAGATGCAGCTATTCTGCGTGTCTGTCATGGTTTCTGTCATGATGGATTCTCTTCAATCTGTTTTTTATATCCTCAATATCGTTTTTAACGAATCATCCCTATTATTTTAACTTCTCTTGTGGAATTCTCCCATAAGATTCTCTATTTTTCCGGCTGCCGCGGTAAGTCGGGCCAGCTCCGAGGCAACCGCCTCGGATTGTTCGCTTCGTTTCGTGCAGGCCGCCTGTATGGCGCCGTGGGTGGCCTGAATCGTATCGGACATTCTCTTGTCAAGCAGGGAACTGAAGTTACGGAATGCCCGATCGAGATTCTGCAAGGTGGCCCAGCGGAGGTTTTCTACATTTGCCATAACAAGGGATTCCAGATCTTCCTCCAAGCGTTTTCTGATGCGTGATAGCCTTACCTTCGGCGGCAGCATTTGAAGCATCAGGTTTTCCGGAATGGGGTTGAAAAAGGTACGCTCCTCCGAAGTTTTCCAGTAGGGTTCCCGCGTCATTTCAAAGGCGTCTGAACTTTTCGGTGCGTGATAGGGAATATCGAAAAGCTCCGCTGCCGCCTTGCGAACCGCTTCAATCAGTTCATCGGCCCGTTTCTGGTGGGGGTTCAGTGTCTCGTGCACATGGGCATCAAAGATCCCGGACATGTCCCGCAATTCTTCTTCAAAAAAAGTCGGAATTACGTCCGACATCGCCTTTCTCGCCGTATTCATGTCGGGGTGACCCTTCAGCACATCCTCCAGCTTGGCCTTCAGATATGAGCTCGCCTTTTTGCGAAGCTCTGCGGATTGGTTTTCAAGAAATTCCAGCGATCGCTTTCGGTCGCCGCGAAGCATATCACCGGCAACGACTCTTTGATGCTCTGCGGCATTGATCTTTTCTTCAAAGATCCGTCTGCATTCTTCCAGCTTTTCCAAAGGCATCTGCAGGGTGCGCATGACCAGCTGAACCTGCATCAGGACATCGGAGAGGATATCCTCCGCCTTAAGGGACAGCGCCTTCTGCAATGTTTCATTTTTGTCTTTTACGAGGAACTCGATCAGATGCTCCTCTACTTCCGCCATGCCGCTTTCACTCCACCCCTTCTCGTCGAAAGCCATCCTGGCATTCACCCCACGACGAGCCGATACGCAAAATAACGGCGTATTTTCATCGATTCCGGCCTGTTCATGAAGGATCTTCTTAAAGAACTGAACAGCGGACTGCTTTTCCGCTTCACTGAGGTAATCCACCTTATTTAGAATGAAAAACAGTTTAGGCACCCTGGTCATTACTTTTCTCAGGAAATCAAGTTCCACCTCGCTGATGGGTGGATCCGCGGAAATGAGAAACAGGGCCGCATCGCATTGAGGTAGAAAGGCCAGCGTCGCTTCCGTGTTGTGCCGGTAGGTTGAACCAATGCCGGGCGTATCGACCAGAACAACGCCCTTGCTGAGGATCGGCGCCTGATGAAAGACATCGACCTGGGCGATGCCGAGTCGATTGTTCGGATTGAACTCTTCTGTCACATATTTCGCTAAAAATGCGGCAATTTCCTTCTGCTCCTTTCCTAGAATCTCCTCTTTCACTGTCCCATCCTCATTCAAGGCGCGGACAAGCGGGGAGTTTCCGAAAGAAATGCATGTAGGAATCGCCGTCAGCGGCAGCACGGAACTGGGCAGCAAGACGTCTCCCAGGAGTGCGTTTAGAAAGGTGCTCTTCCCTCTTTTGAACTGACCCAGGACAGCAAGATGGAAGCGACCTTCCTGAAGACGCGCCTCCAGATCTTCGAGCTTCTTCCGATTGGCGGCAAATTTAGATCCCAAACTTTCCATGCACTCAATGGAATTATCAAACAGGGAATACATGCTGTTCATGTTTCTTGATATCTCCTTCTCACTTTCTAAAATATGCCGGGCACAAAGATTTACTATAACGATGACTTAACGGGAAAAGGATGATCGGAAATAAAGTTGATAAAAAAGGGAAAGGCGATGAAAAGTGCGTCCTCATATCCTGCCGCTATACTCCTTAGTCAAATCAGCCAGAACAACCGAACATAACTGACCGAAAGCCTCAGGAGTCATTAGCTTAATGCAAGCGATTACGGTGGACCCCATCACCTTGGTGACGGCGCGAATCATAGCAAATATGTATTTCTGACTCAAGGACATTTTCATATGCGGACGCAACCCAGGAAGCCCACCGGCAAATGAAGCAAGTGGAGGGTCCTGCCGGGATCAAACAGGTTACCAGAACCCCCGTTCCATGCAGTTGCTGATAAAAGGGATGGAATGTCGATGCTCATCAAGCAAGTAAGCATGAAGTTGCTTGCCTACATCGGGATAAAGGGGGACTGAAGACAATTTTTCGATGGGAATCCAGACGACATCCAGGGAATGAGTTTCGTCCGGCTGCACTTTGGGAATACCGTGAATTTTCCAAGCCTCGAAGACGATGTGTAAGGTCTGAGGGTATAGCCTGTCGGCGGGTGCTTCTCCAATCATGATAATATTGCCGATATCGACTTTTACCCCTAACTCTTCCCTCCATTCTTTGACAAGAACCTCTTGCAGGGGAATATCTTTGTCCACCCCGCCTCCAGGCAGTGAAAAGACCTCTTTTCCACCATAGAGGTATTTCATGCACAGAATTTCACCTGTCTGTTCAAAAACAGCACACACGCGAACTTTCATAAATAACCGTATTACAAAACCGAAAGAAGTTTCAGGGCGTGGACGGCATAGAAGGTATTTTCCATGGTGGCAATTCCGCCCCATACCGTTCTTGAAAACCCGCCCCTGTTTGTCTGGCAGCTTTCGATGAAGTCGATGCAGGAATCAGGATAATGAAGTTTATAATCAACAGTGGCCGCCGCCAGGACGCCGCCATAAATAAACTCAAGGTATGACAATGATGTGCCTGGTATTTCGGTGAAACCGCAACGCGGCTCTTCACATTCTGCAATAAAACGGTCAGCTTGTAACTTTTCCAAAGGATAGGCCAGCAACTTGAGCATGACCACTGCTTTGGATGTTTCACTGAGCGTGGATTGGTGATAACCAAAACCATGATCGCCATTCTGAAATTCCAGAATGAAGTTGATCATCGAATTTTCGAGCAGGGGATCGGACTTACATTTGAAGATGCTATAGAGATCGACAAGATAGGCCATCCTTTTGAATATGGAAAGAATTTCCACCGGCAATCGATC
>MVQR01000269.1 GCA_002067815.1 Syntrophus sp. PtaB.Bin001
GGGCCGACGACGACGGCCTCTTTTCCGGGAGAGAGTCGCCGGCAGTTATAAATGATATTGTTGTAAATTTTCATATTGGTAAACGACGAAACATGAGTCGTGTTGTAAATACCGAGGCCGATATAAGGCATTCCGACAATCGTGTTGTTGGCTATCAGTACATTGTCGGCGCTCGTGGCCGGAGAACGGGGGCCCATTGTAAAATAAATCCCCCTGGCCAGTACGGCGGGACTGGTCGCCATCGTATCGACGCAAAGATTGTTGTAAACAAGCCAGTTGCTTTGGGGACCGGCATACCGGGCACCCAGGGTTTGGGCGGCTATCAGGATATAGGAATTGACCCTGTTTCTCCCGGCCTCGGGGTGGCTCAAATCCCTGAATATGTTGTTCCAGATCCGGCAATAACCCCCGTCGGCCTGAATCCCGTCGGAATGCCCGCGGATAGGGAGCGCCAGGTCATAAACATAATTATTGTAAACATCGAGCCCCGTCCCGTCGATGTGGATGCCGTCGTCGTGGATATTGTATATCTCGTTGTCATGAACGAGGTATCTACCGTAAGCTCCGGGAATGAAATTGTTCTGGAAATTCAGGCCATCTAAGTAATTATCGTGAATTCTGCAGAAGGAAACCTCCAGAATCCGGTCGGTAAGATTGCTGCCGTTTTCGAGATAAACCCCGCTGTTATCGTTTCTCTTACCGGTATTTGATCCTCCGTTGGCGTCGATTTCACAATAAGTGATTACATTATGGTGCTGAGCGGCCCCCGCCGTGACGCCGGAAGCCCCACAACCCGTTATCCTGATATGATAACCGCTTGTCCCTGCCCGACCATCAACTACGATGTAACTTCCTCCCAGGTTTATTCCGTAACCGACCTTAGTGGTATTGGTTAGCTTAACCACCCCGTTATGGGGATAATTCTGACCGGGCTTTATCGATATCAATGCCTGACTGGAGCCTGAGGCAGTGGGGTTCAATGTTTCATTATACGTCTTCGATGAGGTTCCCCCGGAAATAAATAAGGTATCCCCACCGGAAACACCCCCCTCCCCCCAGACTACGGAGGATAAGGATTGCCAGGCATTTTCCCAGGAGACGCCTGAATTTGCTCCCGTTGCCGTATTGTCCACATACCAGTCCTTCGCCGAAGACATGACTGGAATTAATATCGCCGCAACAACTAAAAGTGAGAAAATTGTCCTTTTCATGAGCATTCTCCTTGGAGCGCAATCCGCAAATCTTCCTTAACAGCCCGGTCAATCGGTTTAATCTTACTTTGCTTCCAAGCTTTACACCGGGAAATATTGCCGCAATTGTAGTATTATAATTATCACTGTGGAGATGGCTGACAAAGAAAAAAGTGGAACACGATATGGCTATTTTTTTCTCAGGTGGATAGCGCAGCCGGATACTTAATATCCATAATGCATCAAGACGAGAAGTCCAAATTCTTGTAAGTGTTCAATAATGTTGACTATCAGAATTGCGTAGTTACCTTGATCGCAGGCACGCTCTCTGCTGAAATAGGAATAAGAGGGTGGGTTCGTTGGCTGGCAAGATTAGGATGATTTTAAGTCAAGAGCCGCCGTGAATTTTTGGCGGCTCCGGAGGAGTTTCAATGGAAGAGAGAAATAAAAAAATGACCTTAAAATGTAAGAAAGCAAGAGAAAGATATCTGCCCAGCCGGCGGATATCAAGAAGTATGGCACTGATTCTTTTATCAGTCGTACTCGGCTTGACGGGATGTTATTACGCGCCTTATAGGACAGTCCCGCAGCCTGTCCCCGCCGGCGAAGAGCAATCAATGCTGCCGCTGACTCAGCTTTATTTTTATCCGAAAAAAGGTCAGACGGTTGAGCGCCAGTCCCGTGACCACTATGAATGTTACAACTGGGCGGTGAAAATGACCGGCTTCGATCCGAGCCGGTCGGCCATTCCCAGGAACCAACGCGTCAGTGTGGTGCCGATGCCGCCGCCGGGATGGGATACCGCCACAATGGCTATTGCCGGTGCGGTGCTGGGCGCTTTGATTGGCGGACCGCATCATGCCGGAGAAGGCGCGCTGATTGGGGCAACGGGAGGGGCTATCGCTGGGGCCGCATCTGATGTGGCCAGACAGGAATCGGCGCGACAGATTGAGGAAGCCTACAATACGCAAACTCAGGTTCGAAACGCCCAGCTTGCTGAGCAGGCAAGCCGTTTCCGGCGGGCGATGTCCGCCTGCATGGAAGGCCGAGGCTACAGTGTTTATTAAATAAAATGTAAGCTAAGTCAGCAGCAAAAGATATGGAGGTAAAAAATCATGAAACAGCTTTACAGCATAAATAAAAAATTTGCATTCAGGCTGACGATGGTCCTGATATCCGGCATTCTGTTGTTGAGCATGTCCTCGGCGGCACTTGCCGACGGCCGCGGAGGACCTCAGCAATTCCGGGATACGCGCTATAATCTGAACCGTAGCTACCCGGCTCACGGCCGGGTATACAGAGCGTTGCCCCACAGCCATTACCGGACGGTATATGGCGGCCACCGCTACTATTACTCCGGAGGCGTCTGGTACCGTCCCTATGGTTCATATTTTTCCGTCGTGCTTCCGCCGGTCGGCCTGTTCGTGCCCTTCCTTCCCCCATACTATGCGACGGTCTGGGTTGGCGGCGTTCCTTACTATTACGCAAATCAGGTCTATTATGTTCACCGGGGGGATGGCTATGTCGTAGTCCCGCCGCCCAAAGAGGAAGTGAGCCAGACGCCGCCGGCGGCAGATGACCTGTTCATCTATCCCCGCCAAGGGCAGAGCGAACAGCAGCAGGCGGATGACCGTTATGCCTGTCATCGTTGGGCGGTGGAGCAAACGGGCTTCGACCCTACACAGCCGACAAATGTGGCTCAACGGGGGAATCGTGCAGACTATCAGCGGGCAATGGCCGCCTGCCTTGACGGCCGTGGATATACGGTGAAATAGACAATAAACTCCACCTGGCAGCTTTGTACAACTGCTGCCAGGTGGAGTTTGTTTTGTAAGGTGCAGTTTTCCTGAGGTAATTGCGAATTTAGGAAAAATTGACGGTTTTCTTCTAAATTTGTTTTGTTTCCCGCCCTGAATATTATATTGTCCCGTAAATCAAGTTGTTGTTGCTCTTCAGGATCAAGGAGGATAGCAGGGGCAGGCAAAGCTGTTATACACGGACTTGTGAAGGACACCGGTAACGAAACCGAATCAGAAAATATACTGACATCTAATCGGAATAAAAGGAGAAATCATGACAGTAGTAAAGATTATGCCTTGTCTTGATATGAAGAATGGTCGCGTGGTCAAGGGAATTCATTTTACAGAACTTAAAGATGCCGGCGATCCGGTGGAAAATGCCGCTTTTTATCAGCAGGAGGGCGCCGATGAACTGGCCATGCTCGATATCGCCGCCACCCTTGAAAATCGCAAGACCCGGCTTGAATGGGTGAAAAACGTTTCTTCTGCCATAAAAATACCTTTAACTGTTGGTGGAGGCATTTCCGCGCTGGAGGATATCACGTTGCTGTTTGCCGCGGGTGCGAATAAGGTTTCCATGAACAGTGCCGCTGTGGAACGTCCGGCGCTGGTCAGCGAGGCTGCGAAGGAGTTTGGCTCTGATCGCATTACCGTTGCGGTAGATGCGCGTCGAAACAAGGCCATGCCATCCGGATTTGAACTGGTGGTTTCGGGAGGGACGAGGCCGGTAGGGAAAGATGCCATTGAATGGGCAAAGCAGTGCGAAGGATTAGGCGCGGGTGTGATTCTGCCCACCAGTATGGATGGCGACGGAACTCAAGCTGGTTATGACCTGGAGTTTACCAAGGCGATTTCTGGTGCGGTCACAGTACCTGTCGTTGCTTC
>MVQR01000270.1 GCA_002067815.1 Syntrophus sp. PtaB.Bin001
ACCCCGGTAACATCCGTTGTTCTAAAATAGAATTGAGGACGATAACCGCTAAAGAAAGGAGTATGCCGCCCACCTTCTTCCTTAGTTAGAACATAAACCTGAGCCATAAACTTTGTATGAGGAGTGATGGAACCAGGCTTTGCCACAACTTGACCTCTTTCAACATCTTCCCGTTTAATACCTCGAAGAAGCAGGCCCACGTCGTCACCTGCACGCCCTTCGTCCAAGGTCTTACGGAACATTTCCACGCCTGTACAAACTGTTTTTTGAGTTGAGCGAATACCTACGATTTCGACTTCTTCCCCCGTCTTTATTATCCCTCGGTCAATTCTACCTGTCACAACGGTACCACGACCGGAAATTGTAAAAACATCACCGACAGGCATCAGGAATGGTTTATCCAAGGCTCGTTCTGGTTCGGGAATGTAATTATCCACCGCATCCATCAGTGCATATATTGATTTCACATCAGGATCTTCAGGATTTTCACTTTCCAGCGCCTTTAAAGCAGAACCACGAATTATCGGAATGTCATCTCCAGGGAATTCATATTCATTAAGCAACTCCCTCAATTCAAGTTCAACAAGATCAAGTAGCTCGGGATCATCAACAAGATCAACCTTGTTCAGATAAACCACAATGTAAGGGACCTGAACTTGTCTGGCTAGAAGAATATGCTCTCTAGTTTGAGGCATCGGCCCGTCCGAAGCCGCAACAACAAGAATTGTTCCATCCATGTGTGCTGCCCCGGATATCATATTTTTTATGTAATCGGCGTGCCCCGGACAATCCACGTGGGCATAATGACGCTTATCTGTCTGGTATTCAACGTGCGCAATATTAATGGTGACGCCTCTTTCTTTTTCTTCAGGCGCATTGTCAATCGAATCAAATGCTCGAAATTCGGCTAAGCCTTTCTTTGCAAGCCACTTTGTAATCGCGGCCGTTAAAGTCGTCTTACCATGATCGACATGCCCAATAGTACCAATATTTAAATGCGGCTTTGTCCTCTCAAATTTCTTCTTAGCCATCCTCACGACCTCCTTAGTCTTTATGAATCTCTTGAAAAGTTTCTTACCAGTCTATTGAAAGCCAATTTCTCTCAAAATAATTAACAATTTAACTCACGCACGAAATCGAATTTCATGCTTATGTTCTTATTATATTTAAAGATAATGCTATTATCGCTTAGTACCTCAATTTATTCTAAAAGCGGTAATGAGCAAAAGCCTTGTTGGCCTCCGCCATCTTATGAACACTTTCACGCTTTTTAATAGATCCACCTCTATTATTTGCAGCATCCATAAGTTCACCGGCCAACTTTTCTCTCATAGTTTTCTCGGCTCTATCCTTGGCATTTGAAATAATCCACCGAATTGCAAGAGCAACCCTTCTTGAGGCAGCAACCTCGGTAGGCACTTGATATGTCGAACCTCCGACACGCCTTGATTTAACCTCAATTACAGGTTTTACATTATTGACGGCTCTTTCAAACAAATCCACCGGAGATTCTTTGGCCTTTTTTTCTATGATATCGAAAGCTCCATAAAGAATAGATTCCGCTATGCTCTTCTTTCCGGCCTTGAGCAAATTATTAATAAACTTTGCAGCCAGAACATTCTTATATTTAGGATCCGGCAAAATCACCCTTTTTGCGATTTCTCTTCTTCTCGGCATATGATCAAATCCCCTTGTTAACTTGGCTTTTTGGCTCCATATTTTGATCTTCCCTGCTTCCTATCTTGAACGCCGACAGCATCGAGTGTACCCCTGACAATATGGTATCTCACACCGGGAAGATCCTTAACTCGCCCACCACGAACAAGCACAACGGAATGCTCTTGCAGATTATGCCCGATTCCGGGAATGTAAGACGTCACTTCATATCCACTTGTTAAGCGAACTCTGGCAACCTTTCTTAAAGCAGAATTGGGTTTCTTAGGGGTTGACGTATATACGCGTACGCATACCCCACGCCTTTGCGGAGATCCAGCCAACGCTGGCGTTGATGCTTTCTTTGCGGTCTTAAGTCTGCCGTTTCTAACTAATTGACTTATTGTAGGCATTACTCCTCCCGTAAATAGTACTTCATACGTATCTTAACTTGACTAAGAAAAGTCAGGTTAACTATCAATTCGCAGCGTGCATGTCAAGCGTTTTCTCATCTATTTTTTCATCGCCTTCAACAACTTCTGATTCAATTGAATCATCGGCCACAGTTTTAACACCGAGTTTTCGGTACATTACAAGCCCTGTTCCGGCTGGTATAAGTCTTCCCATAATAACATTTTCCTTCAAACCTCGTAGGTAATCCACTTTACCTGCAAGACTTGCTTCCGTTAGTACTCGAGTTGTTTCCTGGAATGATGCGGCAGATATAAAACTCTGAGTGCTTAATGATGCCTTGGTTATACCAAGAAGGACAGGTTCTCCGATCGCAGGCCGCTCTCCTCTGGCGATGGCCTTTTCGTTTTCCTCCTGGAACCGGTGCTTTTCGACCTGCTCATCGGCCATGAAGGGAGTGTCTCCAGGATCTATGACTTTTACACGGCGAAGCATTTGGCGTACAATGACTTCCATATGCTTATCATTAATTTTTACCCCTTGCAGTCTGTACACCTCCTGAACTTCGTCAACCAAATAACGAGCCAACGCTTTTTCGCCTTTAATCATAAGTAGATCATGAGGATTATTGACACCACTCATCAAAGGTTCTCCTGCAACAACTCTGTCCCCTTCCTGCACACTTACATGCTTTCCTTTAGGTATCAAGTATTCTTTTTCATCACCGATTTCCGGCGTTACAATAACTTTTCTCTTGCCTTTAGCATCTTTGCCATAAGATACAACCCCATCTATTTCAGAGATCACGGCAAAATCTTTTGGTTTTCTGGCTTCAAAAAGCTCGGCTACTCTCGGCAGACCACCGGTAATATCCTTTGTTTTGGTTGTTTCTCTGGGAATTTTAGCGATAATGTCACCTGCACTAACCTGGTCACCTTCCGATACGACAATATTCACTCCCACGGAAAGGAGATGTCTTGCAGCTGCCGTCGTCCCTGGCACCTTGGCTGTCCTACCTTTGGCATCTTTTATAGAAACACGCGGCCTGAGGTCGGCACCCTTAAATTCAACAATAACTTTACGAGACAGACCAGTAACTTCATCAACCTGCTCCTGCATAGTCTTCCCTTCGATTATGTCCCCGAATTTCACGGTTCCATCGACTTCAGCAAGAATTGGTATAGAGAAAGGATCCCACTCCGCCATGCGATCCCCCCTCTTCACGGGAGAACCATCGTTAACTTTCAGGTGGGCACCGTATGGAACGGTGTACTTGCCACGACTTCTCAACTGCTCATCAAGAACGTGAATTTCACCATGGCGACTCATTACGACAATATCACCCATCTTACTTACGACATAATTGAGATCAACATATTTCACAATTCCATCATGCCGAGAATCAAGTGTTGAATGTTCCTCAAATTTTGCAGTACCTCCGATGTGGAAGGTTCTCATAGTCAGCTGAGTCCCAGGCTCTCCGATGGACTGTGCAGCTATAATTCCTACAGCTTCTCCAATATTAACGAGATGTCCGTGCCCCAAGTCCCTGCCATAACATCTTGCACAGACACCATATTTGGCCTTACAAGTCAAAACGGAACGGATACTAACGCTCTCGATGCCTGCCCTGTCAATCTTTTCAGAAAGGGCTTCATCAATTTCCTGGTTGGGACTGACGAGAACTTCACCCGTAAAAGGATCAAGAATTTCTTCAAGCGCAACACGCCCAAGTACACGTTCACCAGCAGTTTCAATAATTTCCCCGCCCTCCATTAAGGCGGAAACATGAATACCATCCACCGT
>MVQR01000271.1 GCA_002067815.1 Syntrophus sp. PtaB.Bin001
GGCTAAGCCCGGAGATAAGCTCATCCTGACCAAACCGCTGGGGGTGGGCATAATCAATACCGCTTTGAAAGGGGGTATGGCCGACCAGGCTGCCGTCGATAAAGCGGTACGCTGCATGGCGGCATTGAATGACAAGGCGGCGGAGCTGATGCGGAACACAGTCGTAAATGCCTGCACGGACGTCACGGGGTTCGGTCTGCTCGGCCATGCCTGCGAAATGATCGAAAACACCGATGTGGGCATGGTGATCGACTCGGCAGCAGTTCCGTATTTCCCCGAGGCGAAAGAACTAGCCGAAATGGGCCTGCTTCCCGAGGGACTGTACCGGAATCGCGACTTCCGGATCCACATGATTGAAGTGGGGGAAAAGGTCCCTGATTCCATGGTTAGCATTCTGTTCGATCCTCAGACATCCGGCGGACTCTTGATCTCCCTCCCGGCGGAGAACGCAGACAAACTCCTCGGCGAACTGCATGAAAAAGGCGTTGATGACGCGGCCATTATCGGTGATATTGTAGAGGAACCAAAAGGAAAGATCATCGTGAGGTAAAAGGTTACGGTGTTTTTTTTCGCGCATTATTTAAAATCATTGCGTAATATTGTTCATGTCGGTCTGCAAGCGCCTCCAGACTGAAATTATTACGTACGAACTTCCTGCCTTCTTCTCCCATGTTTTTTCTCATTTTTTCATCGGTCAAAAGCTCTCTTAATCTATCGGTAAAAGTTTTAATATCCCCCTTACGGACGAGAAACCCTGTTTTTTCGTGGACGATCCCTTCAGGGGTGCCTCCGATTCTGTAGGCAACAACAGGCACCTTCATCGCCTGCGCTTCAATAAGTATTCTTCCCAGGCCTTCCCGATGATAGGTAGGAAAAGCCATAACAGATGAAACCCCATACCAATTTCGCACCTGCTCCTGATTTAATTGGCCGATAAACAACACATGATCTGTAAGCCCGTTTTCACTCACCGACCTTCTAAGTTCTGCTTCATATTCGGCGGAATCCGTTCTGCCCGCAAAAACGATTCTTGCGAGCAACCCTTCGCTTTTTAGTGCGGCATAGGCCCTGACTACATCGTGTTGCCCTTTAACCCTCAGGATTCGAGCCGGATAGAAAATTATTGGGATATCCGTTTCAATCTCTGGCGGCCGTGCATGAGCAGGATTAAATACCTCCATGTCTATACCGTCCGACAGATTACAGAACTCCCTCTTCAATCTCCCAGGAACCCCAATGCCCGAAACCCCGGCTATCCCGGAAAAATAGTACAATTGGTCTCTTAGCGAAGTATTGTTAAAATAAGAATTTGAGAAGTGATTTATAAAAATGGAAGGTATGCTGAGGCTTTTTGCCTCCTCCATTATCTCCAAGCTGTCGATTGTGCCAAGGTAATGCATCACAAGCAAATCAACTTTGTATTGCTCATGTATTTTCTTTAATTGTTCCGCCGCATTTTTAATTCGGTAAAGTCCGGGGCGCGGGAAGTGTCCTTTAGAGGAGAGCTTCGTTTTATTGAATCTGCTTACATTGAAGATAGAGTCGGATTGTTTTCCGATGCTGAAAGGGCAGGGGATTTCAACTAAAATCCCCTGCCCCTTTTCCCTGGTAATTGATTCCCTGATTTTCGAATCATTTTCAAGATAAGTTCGAATTATCTTAACCTCATTCCTTTTTAACAACATGAAATCGAGATCATCAAGGTACTGTTCGATACCGCCTCCGCTTCTGAAGGCCTTCGTGAACCTTAAAACCGTAAGTCCATCTAATTCATTGATCATTTTTCTTCTTGCAGAAATAGAAACTTATAAATGGTTTACCTAAATTTCTGCGTATGCTTAATGGAAGTCCAATTTAAACAATGGCTTCACGCTGCCTAATGCTTTCATTCGATATGCTGCTTACCCCTTGGCACAGAGTAGCCCGACGGCGTCCGCCCGGCACCTCCGGCAATGGTACATCTGCGGGACATAAAATGAGGCGATATCCCGAAGACGGGCCATCTCGGCGGCGTCAGGCTCCTCCAGATTTTCAAAGGGAGTATTCGCAACCGGGATCATGGGGATGCAGTTCATGACGTCCGCGCCCCAGTCCGCCGCCTTTTCGGCAATCGCCGCGATGTGGCCGGCATTGACGCCGGGGATGACCACTGTGTTGATTTTCACCATCAGGTTTCTTGTTTTCAATCTTGCCATGGCCTCCTGTTGACGGGCAAGAAGGAGCTCCGCCGCTTCTTTTCCTCGCCGGGTCTGATGATCCAGAGAAACTCGGGAGTAAATCCGCTGGCCGACGAGCGGATCGACGGCATTGACGGTGACCGTTACATGGGTCACGCCGTTGTCCGCCAGATCGTCGACATATTCGGCCAGATTCAGGCCGTTGGTGGAAATGCAGAGGAGCAGTTCCGGATAGGCGGCGTGCACGGCATGTATTGTTTCGAGGGTGCGCCCCGGATCGCACAGGGGATCACCCGGTCCGGCAATGCCGACAACGGAAATGTCGCGCCGGGAATCCAGAAGCCGGCCTAGATAAGCCATGGCTTCAGCTGGTTTCAGGATGCGCCGGGTCACGGCCGGCCGGCTTTCGTTGGCGCAGTCATAGAGCCGGTTGCAGAAGTTGCAGGAAATATTGCAATCGGGCGCCACGGGCAGATGGACTCGTCCCCAGCGCGCAGATGCGCTCCCATAAAAACAAGGGTGATCGGAAACAGCTCTTCTTACACATAATCCGGTCTGTATCATATCATCCCCGCTTTCGGCCGACTTTAATCGCATCGACCGGACAGGACTTCAGGCAGTCTCCGCAATTTGTGCAATTAACTTCATCAGGACGAGTCCCCATTTCACAGATCCTCAAACAGGCATTGCAGTCGTTGCAGGCGCTGGTCTTGAAAACCCTAAACAGGGAAATGCGTTTGACGAGTTCCAGCAGCCCGCCGGTGGGGCAGGCAAAACGGCACCACAGATTGGCAATGACCAATCCCGCCGCGACCAAACCGAGGACGACAAAGGTGCGTGTCAACCAGAAAACGGAGGCATGTTCGAAGGAAAGCCGGATTGAATTCCAAAATTCACCGATCCGGATCGGTACCATCGACCGGGGATTGCCGTAACCGAGCCACAGAACCAGAGCTACGGCCAGCCCCACGCCGAGCCCCAGGGGGGCGATCTTCAGGAAGCGATTTTGTACGCGCATTTTTAAAATCGACACCTTGCCGATTATCTGGTTGACCAGACCGCCGGGGCATAGCCAGCCGCAGAAGGCCCGCCCGAACAGGACGACGGAAAGAGGAAGGAACAACCAGAAGCCCCAGAAGAGAGTCGTAATCCTTCCCCAGCAGGTTATGACCGGACAGACCTGGCAATTCACAAAAGGAACGAGAAAGGGGCATCGGAAGATGCCGTAGAAGGACCACTGGCCCAGGACGGCAAGCATACTCAGTTGTGTGGCCCTGCGAATCCACGGAAGAACATTGCGCGATTGGAACTTTTCGATGTTATCAGGCATCTTTCACCCCCAGTTTTTCGATCAGTGTCCGTCCCTTATCAGAGGAAGCCGGGATGAAGCCCGCCTTCTCAAAGATTGCCTGTGCTTCGTCGGAACAGATATAATTTACATAGTCATCGGCAAGAGCGCGATCTTTCGCATATTTCATTACCCCGATGGTGAACGTCAGCGGTCCCGGAGGGAAGAGGGTCTCAGGAATCGGAATGACCTCCACTTTGCCTTCGAATTGTTCCATGCGGGTCAGACGTCTTTCCACGATGGAGACCTTTCCCTTCCCGGCTATGATTTCGGGCATCATCTTGATCACGCAGGTTTCTTTCTCAACGGTATTTTTGAGAACCGCCTTGTCGATCTTC
>MVQR01000272.1 GCA_002067815.1 Syntrophus sp. PtaB.Bin001
CAATCAGGAACAAAGGATAACTACAACTGGGCTGTCGAAGTACGGCAGCCAATTTTTGCCGGAGGAGGAATACTGGCTAATTATCAGTTAAATAAGATTGCACTGGAGGCGGCATACCAGGAAGAGCAGACCGCCATTCAAGATTTGGTGCTGGATGTTGAAACAGCTTATCTGAATATCACCAAGGCTGAGAAGTTGAGAGATGCGGCTTCGCAGTCAGTAGATCGACTGGTTGCTCATCGGGAAATGACCCGAAATTTTTATGAGGTGGGGATTGTTCCCAGGAACGACCTATTATCCGCCGAGGTCGAGCTGGCTAATGGAAAACAGGCGCTGCTTCGGGCTGAAAACGGTGTCGCTTTGGCAAAAGCAAAATTCAACACATTGCTTAGAAGACCAATGGATATGCCTGTTGCCGTTGAGGATCTTCTTGCATACAAGCCATACGACAGAGAATTCAATGAATGTCTTCGAATTTCCCTGGAAAAAAGGACTGAGATAAAGACATATAATCTCCGTGCTGAACAGGCGCATAAGGCCGTTGAAATAGCAAGAAGCGAATACTACCCAAAAATAAATTTCGTGGGAAATTATTCCAGATTCGGAGATGAACCCAGCGTATCCGGCACACCATATCAAGATCAGGAAAGCTGGTATGTTATGACCGTAGCCAACTGGAATTTCTGGGAATGGGGAAAGACAAAAGACAGAGTTGACGCCAGTCTCAGCAAAGAACGTCAGGCTAATGATGCCTTGGTAAACATTAAAGATCAAATTGCACTCGATTTGAAAAATGCCTGGCTACTTTTAAAGGAAGCCGAAAAACAGATTCAGGTAACTCGCAAAGCTGTGGTTCAGGCTGAAGAAAACTTCCGGATCAATGTGGAAAGATACAGAGAGCAAGTGTCAACCGCGACGGATGTGATCGACGCCCAAACATTACTTACAAAGGCAAACACGGACCATACGCAGTCGCTCAGCGATTATCAGATTCAACTGGCACGTCTGAAACGGGCGATGGGTCTGCGCTACGATCAAGAGTGACAAATCCAAGCTTCTTTCCATTTTATACAACCCAACCTAAGTTGAATCCTTACCATCTCAGTGGATTAAATATGGTTTCTATTTCAAAGATTAGCCGACTTTGATGAAATCGTGTAATATAAGATTAGGAATGACTTCCCGAGAGATGCAGAATGCAATGGTATAGCCAAGATAAAGATACAATATTCTCAGCTTTGAAGACATCTTCCCGAGGGCTTTCTTCCGAGGAAGCCGCTGCTCGTATGAAGCAGTACGGTCCGAATGAGCTGATAGAACAGAAAAAGAAATCTCCATTCATCATGTTTCTTGATCAGTTCAAGGACTTCATGATTCTCATCCTTATTGCCGCTTCTGTAATTTCCGGATTTATAGGAGACATAAACGATACCATTGCAATCGTGGTTATTGTCTTAATTAACGCCATCATCGGCTTTATTCAGGAATATCGGGCAGAAAAGGCGATGCAAGCACTCAAAAGGATGGCGGCGCCTACAGCCACAGTTCTCCGGGACGAAAAACCGAGTATGATACAAGCCTCTGAGGTTGTGCCTGGCGATTTGGTCATACTTGATGCGGGAAGAGTTGTTCCTGCAGACATCAGGCTTATTGAAACGGCTCAATTGAAGGTTGAGGAGGCGGCCTTGACGGGAGAATCGGCGCCGGTGGAAAAGCAAACAGAAGTTCTTACTGAAGACGATGTCCCCCTGGGAGACAGGAAAAATATGGTTTACAAAGGAACCGTTGTAACATACGGCAGAGGGACGGGGATTGTCACTGAAACGGCAATGAGTACTGAATTCGGCAGGATCGCCGCTATGTTGCAGGAGGATGAAGAAAAAAAAACGCCGCTCCAGAAAAGATTGGCAACCTTCGGGCGGAAACTTGCAGCTGCCGTTCTGTTGATCTGCTCAATCGTTTTGGGCCTGGGTGTTTTGCGAGGAGAATCGCCTGTTTTGATGCTGCTTACGGCAATTTCTCTGGCAGTTGCCGCCATTCCCGAAGCCCTACCTGCCGTAATCACGATATCGTTGGCTCTCGGTGCAAAGAAGCTGGTTAAGCTCAATGCTTTGATCAGGAAACTTCCTGCCGTTGAAACACTAGGTTCGGTAACCTACATATGTTCAGACAAGACAGGAACGCTGACGTTAAACGAAATGACCGTGGAAGAGTTGTTTATCAACGGAAATGTCATCAATGCCCGAAATTATATCGACAGAAAGGATGAAGAAGATGCCGGTTATCTTCTGATGGCGGCAATGGCATTGAGCAACGATGTCAGGTCCGGAAAAGGAGAAGAGATATTAGGAGATCCGACAGAAACCGCCTTGTTCAGTATCGCGAGAAAATATGGACTGGAAAAGCAGGAGCTTGAAAAAATCTATAGTCGGGTGGCGGAAATTCCCTTTGATTCAGATAGAAAATGCATGACGACCTTTCATGAGTGGAACGATGGTTTTATTGCTTTCACCAAGGGAGCAGTCGATGAATTGCTCGAAAGATCAAAATCCATAATGATGCCGGAAGGCTTAAAGACATTGAATTTTTCTGTTATTCAGAAGGTCAACGAAGATATGACGGCTGAAGGTCTCAGGGTACTCTGTTTTGCCATGAGAAAATGGGATGAGATTCCAGTAGATATGTCACCGGAGAATGTAGAAAAAGAACTGACTTTGATTGGTCTTGTTGGAATGATCGATCCACCCAGAGGGGAAGCCGCGGAGGCCGTATCGTTATGCCGGACCGCAGGCATCAGAACGGTAATGATTACGGGGGATCATTCATCGACAGCCAGGTCCATAGCCAGAAAACTGGGTATTCTTGAGGATAATGACGGACAGGCAGTCATTACAGGAAAAGATCTGGATGATCTTTCTATGGAGGAATTTGAAGAAAAAGTGGAGCAAATCAAAGTCTATGCCCGCGTTGCACCTGAACAGAAGCTAAAAATAGTCAAAGCGCTTCAGGACAAGGGGCAATACGTAGCCATGACGGGAGACGGCGTAAACGATGCTCCAGCCTTAAAGCGTGCGGATATCGGCATTGCCATGGGGAAAACGGGAACGGATGTTTCCAAGGAGGCAGCCCACATGATTCTCCTGGATGATAATTTTGCCTCCATTGTAAATGCCGTGAAGGAAGGACGGAAAATATACGATAATATCCGCAAATTCATAAGATATCTTCTCACAACAAATTCCGGTGAAATCTCAACACTTTTTCTCGCGCCGGTATTAGGTTTACCGATCCCGCTTCTGCCGATTCACATTCTCTGGATCAATCTGGTAACTGACGGACTTCCTGCCCTGGCTCTTTCCGCTGAACCTGCTGAAGGAGACATAATGAAAAGGCCGCCCCGACTTCCAGGGGAAAGCATCTTCGCCGGTGGACTAGGTATTCATGCCATATGGGTCGGCCTTCTGATGGCGGCAGTTGCTCTTTTCGTTCAGGCCTGGTCGATCAAGTCTGAAATTGTCAACTGGCAAACGATGGTTTTTACGATGCTCTGCCTGAGTCAGCTCGGTCATGTCATGGCAATTCGATCAGAACAGGAATCACTCTTTAAAATCGGTTTCTTCTCAAACAAATACCTGCTGGGCGCCGTTCTTATAACCTTTTTTCTGCAACTGGCGACGGTATATCTGCCTTTCTTGAATCCCGTTTTCAAAACTGCGCCTTTATCGCCGGGAGAATTGATCTTTACCGTCGCCATGTCATCTACAATATTCATAGCCGTAGAGATTGAAAAATTTTTCAAACGCCGCAGGAAGAGAAAATTGTCTATGCCAAATTGAGAAGACGAAGGGCATTACC
>MVQR01000273.1 GCA_002067815.1 Syntrophus sp. PtaB.Bin001
ACTTTTCAAGAACTCGATTCCTTTTTCCAGCAAGCCCCCTTCGGGAAGAGAGCCGTCGGGAGTCAGCTTGTCAATAACTCCCGGCAGAAATTGAGAAAGCTTTGCGCTCAATTCGTCCGGGGAAATACCAATCTTTGCGGCAAGATTCTGGATCGTTTCGCTTCCCAAGGCTTCCTTGATCTGATCGGCATTGATCGGGAGATTTTCTCCCGTGCTGATCCACGATGAGACTATGTCTCCCAGCCCCTTATCCTTGAATTTCTGTACAAGTCCACCCAGTCCGCCTTCCTCGCCGCCGGAGAGCATATCCATTATTCCGCCTAAAAGCCCCTTCTCCTCTCCCTCGCCGCCGAGCATTCCGGACAACTTACCGACAACATCGTCAAACAGTCCCATAAGAACCTCCTTTATCCTAAAGATAAAGATAACGCCGGTTACTGTTCCTTGCTGCCCTGTTTGGGCGCGCGGTATCCCGCTTTGATCGCTTCGGCTTCGGTCATGTAACTTCCATTCTTTGTCTTTCCGTACCAGAAACTTCCTTCCTTGTGATAAATTTTTGAATCGGGATTTGCCCAGACCATACCTTTTCCGGAGGGCGGCGCCGTAACCTTGGCGGGAGCGGCAGCCTTGGGAACAGTTGGAGCTTTGACTGCGGCAGGTGCAGGTGCTTTGGGTGCAGCCGGTGTTTTTACGGCGGCGGGAGGCGCCGTTTTTGTTTCCTTACCGACAGTAACGAGGGGTGAAATTTTCTGTACGGTGCCTGCCGGCATTCCTGCTTTTGATGAGAGTTCAGACACTGAAGTATAGGGCCTTCCGGCGATGATTTTCTTTGCCCAAGCGGGACCTACTCCGGGAAGCTTTTCCAATTCTGCCGCTGTGGCCGTGTTAAGGTTAACCAAGCCGGCCGCCGCCGATGCGCCCGGCACCCCAACCTGGGGAGCAGCCAGTGCAGTTGAAAGCGGTAAAAGCAAAGCCAAAGCAAATATCCCCAAAAGTGTTGCAATCTTTCCCATAACTTTCTCGTTCATATCTCCTCCTTTCACCAAAATTGATTCTTCTTAATAAAAATCTTTTCCGGACAAGGAACACTCGACCAGCTAAAAATATAAGGAAATCATTCTTCTATGTCAACGAAAAGGTAATTTTGTGGCGGCATGAGATAACTCACAAGCGAAAATTGTGATAACTCACTTCCCATATCTATTTGACTGGTTCAAAGATCATTTGATTCATAATAAATTATACGTTAGTCTCAGATTCTCGGTTCAGAATTTTACATAACCTTATCCCTATAATCTTACGGCAACCATTTACCAACTATTTGTTTAATCAGTTATGAACACTGTAGATAGAGCTAAGAATGCCTTATGGAAGAAATCTGGCTTGGCACACGATCCCAAAGGATATGTGGAAGACGCACGACGGAATTTGGTTACTGGCGTGACAACGGAGATGATTCAGACCGACTATTGTGAGGGGAGTGGACAAGAATGGCTGGCAAAAATACGAGCTATTCATTCTTCTGCTGCTTTGACTGCAAACACCTTTGGCCGATGGAAAACCGACCCGGCCAAGATAAATATTCTCGGGTTTTCGGGATTCTTTTCACTGAAATTGGAGGCAAA
The DNA here is from genome assembly GCA_002067815.1 of Syntrophus sp. PtaB.Bin001. Lineage (GTDB taxonomy): Bacteria > Desulfobacterota > Syntrophia > Syntrophales > Syntrophaceae > Syntrophus. The sequence goes on from MVQR01000273.1 coordinate 1,626, forward strand.
ATGCAAAACTGGACTCGGGGGAACACCTCCAAATCTTGATGTGCTTCTTCAATCATCTAAAGTAGTAATTGGGATTGAATCTAAGCTACTTGAACCACTAAAACGAACCAAGCCACTTTTTTCACCGAGCTATGTACGAGATAGATTGCCTCTTTGTGAAGAATCGTGGTGGAACCTTCTGGAACAATTGCGTTACTGGCCACCAGCTCATCTCGACGCAGCCCAATTGGTCAAGCACTATCTTGGCCTCCGCAAGCAGTTTTCCTACAACAAAAAGGTATTTCTTCTATATTTATTTTGGAAGCCACTCAATGCGACAAGTATTGCCGAATATTTACAACATGCGAAAGAAATCGAAAAGGTCCGAAAAGCGCTTCCAGATAATGGAAGCATTCAGTTTATCGCCATGGACTACCTTCAGTTATGGGAAGCTTGGTCGGAAGATTCTGTAATGAAAGAACATGCCAGCCTTCTAAGACAAAGATATAGCGTGGAAATATAGTGATCGCAAAGGATTAATAATGGGAGCACATCGAAAAATAAATCAAATTCCCACAAAAGCAAACTTAGATTTGCCAACAGCATGGCCAGAATTACCAAACAATATTGGTAAGAAAAGAAGGATTCCTGCAATAGATGGTCAGATAAGACATTTTCTGATCGAAGATGAAATTATCCATAGGCAAAGCAATAGTGATCGGAAAATTATTGTAATGCAAAAAATGAGATTCATTGAAGAGGATAGAATTGAATTTAGGTTTGGGTATTATATGATTGGATTAAAACCTAAAGCAAGAGGTCGATGGGTATGGGGGCAGTTCTGTTTGCTAGTTCCGCAGGAGGATTTATTATTCATATTGGATGAAGCAAAGAGACGCAGATGGTTTCAACAACTAGCTAATGATGATAATACTATATGAAGTGTGTTTATTATCCTTCTAAAAAACAAAGTTATCGTGACTTTCACTACTCATTTATCTCATTGAAACAAATTAACAGATAAAAAGATCATCAATCCATCATCCTCAATCTTCTCTAATCTTTACCCTTTCCCATAAGTAACCATTGACGCTCTTAAAACCTCTGAGTATTTGATACAGAGCATAAAGAGAAAGGACTGTACAACATATTGTAATAAATCCCCTACCAAGCCAAAGTATGGAAGGAAAATGTGCCCTCATGAATGGTTCCTCACTCTCTAGCATAAGTCGTAAAAATATAGCTTGAACAATGAGAAGGACGGCATGAAAGAACCTCTCTCCTCCATACCTCAACATTTTCTTCTCTTTTGGAACTTCACAGCCTTGAGATGCTGAGAAAGATATTCCAGAAAGGCCAGCTATTATAGCAAGATATGACAAAGCCACTGTAAGATACTGGTCAACTGATTTGACAGAAATGGAGAGCGCAACGGTAACACCTCCAACTGTCATAGAAGCATATCCGAAGCCCTTACTCATGTTCTCAACGCGGAAGATAGAGACGATAAGACTTTTCAATTTCAAGATAAGTCTCTTCAGGGCATCTAAAATTACCGTTGGAAATGATCTTGGGAGAAATCCGCAGAATGGTCTCAGGGGTTCTTTAAGCTTAGTGTCGTTGTCCAAACGCTACATCCTCATAAAGAAGTAGAAATATGTTTCAGGCCAATGTGAATGGTTTGGATGGTAAAGAGTTGGCTAACAGTTTATATTATATGAAATTATCTCTTAGGACAGGGAACTATAGGAAAGCCACTCTTTAGTGTCAATAAAAAAAATCACTTGTGGCGGCATGAGATAACTTCCAAGTGAAAATTGCGATAACTCACTTTCCCGAACTATTTGACTGTATCAAATTTCATTTGATTTAGGATCAGATGATTGAATTCCAGTTGTAACTTTTAATTACTTGCCGACCAATTTTAAACCTCACGTCCTCAAAACTTCTTCCTGAAGCGATTAAGTAAATCATTCCAAAGGCTATAGCAGATTTCAAATGCAAAATGTTGATCATCAGGTCACTGCCGTCCAAATTAAGCGAGATATCGGATTTCGAGGTTTGAAATCATTACCAATTTGGACGCCTTTTTGCTGTTTTTAAAATCAGGTTTAACTCTTATATTTTCCTACTGTCCCAATTAAGCGAGAGCCAGTTTCAATTGTTCCTGCGCATATGGAGCTGGAGGTGTCTCGAAAGGTTCATTCAGCCAAGTCCACAA
>MVQR01000274.1 GCA_002067815.1 Syntrophus sp. PtaB.Bin001
TCACTGCTTCCTTTGTTTGCTGTGGGTTTCATCATCATGCGGATCGCCATCGATCCGCAAATGCATTACCTGCTGCCTATCGAAATTCTGATCACCAGTTTTGGGGGGCTTTGCTTTCTCGGACTTTTAGCCGGCATACAATGGCTGATTAAGGTGATTAGGCAGCGCCGGCGCGTGGAGTGATGCCGTGGCCCGGAATTGAAATTAGTTTTCCGGTAGCTGCACCATTACCGCTTCCCCTTTGGCGCGGATTTCTCCTTCCGAAGATAGGGTAGTGCTCACGATAATTTTCCGGCCCTTGATTTCGAGGGCTCTTCCTCGTAATTCTATTGCCGTGCCCATGGGCGTTGGCTTGAGGAAATCGATTTTCAAGGAGGCGGTAACAAAGCGGGAAAGAGGTTTATCTCCCAGGGAGAAGCCTTCTGCTCGCAACTTTGCCGCCGAGGCGGTTGCGGCGCTATGGCAGTCGATCAATGAGGAGATGAGCCCGCCATAGAAATATCCGGGAAAACCGCCGGTGTAAAATGGCTTCGGATTATAAACGCATACGCTTTCCTCGCCGTCCCAATAGCTTTTGATCTGCAGACCTTCTTTGTTCAGACGTCCGCATCCGTAGCAATGAGCGAATTCATCGGGGTAGTAATCCTGAAAGGCTTTTCCGGTCATACTTTCCTCCTCACTTTTTCGTTATTGTCGAAGATTCCCGATAAAACGTCTTTAACATGGCAGCATTTTTTATATCCGGCGTTGGTATCAGCCGAGCCGCTGGCTGTGTTCCATCGTCTTGTGCATGGTAATGTCGGGCCATTCTTCGATGGTGTTGGACAGGCGCCATTCGCTGAGGGCCAGGTAGATCAGATTTCCCTCGGAGTCGAGTGCCAGATTGTTCCGGTGTTTCTTTTCGAAGATTTCCAACTTTTCTCTCTCCCCGCAGGTTACCCAGCGGGCGGCGGCGTAATCGGCCGGTTCGTAATCCGCTTCAACGCCGTATTCGCTCTTGAGACGGGCCATCGTCACGTCAAACTGCAGGACACCCACAACGCCCAGGATATAGTCATTGCTGGTCAAGGGGCGAAACACCTGAACGATTCCTTCTTCCGACAGTTGCGTAAGTCCTTTTTGAAGCTGCTTGAGCTTTAGCGGATTTTTCAGCCGGACCCGGCAGAAGTGCTCCGGGGCGAAGTTGGGAATGCCGGTGAATCTCAGTTCTTCTCCTTCAGTAAAGGTGTCGCCGATCCGGATTGTCCCGTGGTTATGAATCCCGATGATGTCCCCGGGATAGGCCTCTTCAACCTGGGCGCGATCCTGGGCCATGAAGATCGTCGCATTGGACAGCGTCACCTCTTTGCCGAGCCGATTGTGGCGCACTTTCATGCCCCGAGTGAATTTTCCGGAGCAGATCCGCACGAAGGCGATCCGGTCGCGGTGCGCGCTGTCCATGTTTGCCTGAATCTTGAAGGCAAAACCGGAAAATTGCCGCTCTGAGGGGAGAACCTCGCGGGTTGTGGCCAGACGGGGGCGGGGGCTGGGAGCCAGCTCCACGACGGCGTCCAGAAGTTCCCGGACGCCGAAATTGTTGATGGCGCTGCCGAAAAATACCGGAGTCTGGTTTGCCTTGAGAAAATGCTCGTAAACAAAGGGATTGGCTGCACCTTCCATAAGGGCTATGTCGTCCCGGAGCTCAGCCGCCTGGGTTCCCAACCGTTCGTCCATCTCCGGATCGTTCAGATCTCTGATTACGACAACATCGGCATGCCGGGTTGCACCGCCGGCGGTAAAGAGCTGCAACTCTTTGCGATAGAGGTTGTAAACCCCGCGGAAGGTCTTTCCCATACCGATCGGCCAGGACATGGGAACGCATTCGATCTGCAGTTTCTTTTCGATGTCGGCGAGAAGTTCCAGGGGCGGCAGAACCTCACGGTCAAGCTTGTTGATGAAGGTGATTACCGGCGTGTTGCGAAGCAGGCAGATCTCCATCAGTTTTTCGGTCTGCGGCTCCACGCCCTTTGCGCCGTCAATGACCATGACCGCGCTGTCCACTGCGGTGAGTACCCGGTAAGTGTCCTCGGAGAAGTCCTGATGCCCCGGCGTGTCGAGGAGGTTGATTTCATAATCACGGTAATGAAATTTCATAACCGATGTTGTTACGGAGATGCCGCGTTCCTTTTCAATGGCCATCCAGTCGCTTGTGGCATGGCGGGTGGCCTTGCGGGCCTTCACCGTCCCTGCCAGCTGGATCGCCCCCCCGAAGAGGAGAAGCTTTTCCGTCAATGTGGTCTTTCCGGCGTCGGGATGGCTGATGATGCCGAAGGTCCGGCGTTGTTCGATTTCTTTTTGGTGCATTGCCGCGTTGAATCCTTTCTGTTACGGTCAAACTAAAAAAAAGCGGGCCGCAAATGGGCCCGTAAAATGAGAGCGTTTTTATAATAAAAATGATTATTTCTGTCAAGACGGGATTGCATTTTTATAGAGCGAAGATCATTTTCATAAACCAGATTAAAGCACGATGCATCCGTGTTGATAAAATATTCTATTGACAATTTAAAATTTATATTTAAAATGCTCATTAGAAATTAAAAAAGGGGGAGGGCATGAAGATTCCGAGAGAAGGAGCCGCGAAAACCCGTCAGAGTCTACTTGTTGCGGCAAGTGAAATCTTTGCCGAGAAAGGTTACCGTGATACGACGATTGCGGAGATCTGCGAGCGGGCCGGGGCGAACGTTGCCGCGGTCAATTATCACTTCGGCAGCAAACAGACCCTCTATGCCGAAACCTGGCGGCATGCCTTTTCCGAATCAACCAAAGCCCATCCTCCCGATGGGGGCGTCAGCAGCGACGCTCCGCCCGAGGAGCGCCTCCGAGGTCAGATAACGGCGATTCTACAGAGGTTAACGGACAAGAACAACCGGGAGTTCTGGTTCATGCAGCGGGAGATGGCAAATCCTACGGGCTTGCTGGAAGAAGTCCTGCGCGAAGAAATCCATCCCCTGCATCGAAGGACGACGGCTCTGGTGCGCGAGCTTCTCGGCCCCCTGGCAACCGACCGGGAGGTAAACTTCTGCGAAATCAGCATTGTCAGCCAATGCATGAATCCGGCGGTTGCCAGGAAGATACGGGAGGCAGGAAGCACGGCTCAGGATGGTCCTTTGGGAATCGATGATGTTGAGGCTTATGCGGACCATGTATTGAAATTCTCTTTGGGAGGAATCCGAGCGCTGCTTGAAGCGATGGGGAAAAAGCAAAAAGTCCGCAAGAAATTGAGAAAACAGCCTTGAAAGAAGGATATCGTCGGTGATGATTTCTCTATATAAAATAAAAGGCAGGAAACGATTGGTTGCAGGTTTCTGGATAATGACGGTTGCTGCACTGACGCTGAGCGGCTGCTTCGCTGTGGGTCCTGATTATGTCCGCCCCGAAACAGAATTTTCGAAAAACTGGCATACCTCCCTGAGCAAAGGTATGACGGGGAGCGAGGTTGATTACGGAAGCGCGGCGAAGTGGTGGACGACCTTGAACGATCCGCAGCTGTCCAGCCTGATTGAGAGGGCGATTGCCGGCAACCGCGATCTTAAGAAGGCACAAGCGAGGGTCCGCGAGGCGCGTGCCAGTCGGGCTAAAACCAAAGCCGGACTGTTTCCGACGGTGGATGCCTCCGGTTCAGCCACCCGAAGCCGCGGCAGCGAAGCAACGGGAACGGGCGAATATCGCAACCTCTATGTGATGGGGCTGGATGCCGGCTGGGAACTGGATATCTTCGGCGGCGTCCGGCGCTCCGTGGAGGCTGCCGATGCCGATCTTGCGGCCAGCCGGGAGGAC
>MVQR01000275.1 GCA_002067815.1 Syntrophus sp. PtaB.Bin001
AAACTGGTTCCTGCCACGGGAGAATGTCCTTTGGGAAGCACTGATGAAAAATCGGCATGGCAACTTTGACAAGATGCCACGGCTTGTTTTGCCGCCTCGACGGTGCGATTGTCTACCAATGTGTAGGACAGGTAAAGCAGGGATGCAATCATGAATACAGATAAAAGGATGTTCTTCATAATCGTCCTTCCTGAGATGAAAAATAGAAAAGTGGGGGCAATGACAATCATGCCCCCACTTAAAATTATGTTCTGCCTTTCTCTTTGGCTGCGTTAATACCGGCAACGCGTCCAAACACGACTGCATCCGGTGCGGCATTGCCACCCAGACGATTAGCGCCGTGAATTCCACCTGTGAATTCTCCTGCCGCGTAGAGACGGGGAATCACATTTCCCCAAATATCAATGACCTGTGCATTCTTATTGATGCGAATTCCTCCCATGGTATGATGCACTGCGGGCCACTGGGCAATAGCGTAGAAGGGTCCCTGCGTCATGGGGATCATCACTTTTGTAAACTGGCGGCCGAATTCGGGATCTTTGCCTTCAGCCATGTACCTGTTGTGGTTACTGATGGTCTCCTCGAGATCTTTTGCCGGCATGCCCAATTTCCCAGCCAATTCGGCAAGTGTGTCGGCCTTGACGAAACGTCCTTTGGCAATTCCCTTTTCTACTTCCTCTTTTGTACCCATCTTGGGTATCATAGCCTCATTGAAGATGGAGTATGTCGGTTTCATCTTGGTTCTGATCTGGGCCATGGAAACGACATCGCGCCGCTCCATTTCATTGACAAAACGCTTGCCGAGCTTGTTTACATACACAATTCCGTAACCCGGACCCCGGAAGGGATAGACGGCAGGCGCATCGAGAATCCCTGATTCAGGCTCTGCAAAGGGATAAAGCTGAATGAAAGCCAGATGGAGTGAATCGGCACCGATGGCCTGGGCCATCCGAATCGTTTCACCTGTTGCTCCCGGATGATTCGTACAGTTGTACTCGTCGAGAATTCCGGGATTAAATTCTCTCCGCATTTTCTTGTCCCGGCTGAATCCGCCGGAAGCCATGACCAGGGCCTTGGCGATCCGAATGTTCCTAGTCTTATTACCCGTCATAACCTCCACACCTTCTACAGGGCTCTGAGGGTCCGCATCCTTACGCCAGATCCAGGTCAATTTGGTGTTGAGACGAATTTTCGCACCGCGCTTTTCGGCAATCTTTTTCAGGGCTTCAGTATAGCCTCGACCGACACCCTCGACACAGGTATGGGTTCGATAAGCGGTATGGCCTCCGGTACGATTCAGGATATTTCTTAATTTTGTACCTCCTTCGTCAATCATCCAGTTCAGAGCGGGGGTGGCACCATTAACCAAGACATCGACCAGTTCGGGGGAACCGTAGAAATCACCACCCTTTAATGTATCACTCTTGTGCAGCTCCGGACTGTCATCACCCAGGTTCAGTTTCTGCCGGAGATGGAATTCATCATCCCAGGAATTGTATTCGCCGCCGTTGATAATGGAGTTTCCGCCGTAAGTAGGCATTTTATCCAGGATGATGACTTTAGCTCCACCGCCTGCCGCTTCCGCTGCTGCAGCAAGCCCGGCGAATCCGGAACCGATAATTACGACATCCCAGGTCTCATCCCATTTCTGCGGAAGCTTTTTAACCATGGCCTCCGCAGTTCCCGGTGCGGCCATGTTGAGTGCCAGACCGCCACTCATTGCTGCCGCACCCATGACAACCGCTCCTTTCAGTATGGAACGTCTGCTTACACCTTTGCCCGTCAATTGATCCTTGTCTTTTTTCATAGTGTATCCTCCTTATGCTGATCGATAATGAATTTACACAATATTTATACAACAACCCTCAATTCAATCCGGACAAAACAGTTTTACATAAAAAAACCCTGTCTCATTATTCCAGAAACAGGGTTTAAGTGCTTTTTCCAAGGCATCACCTTTTCAAAACATGTTCAAATTAGATGTTATCGCATTGATACTTTGCACTTTACTCTTTTTTTGTGCTCTTAATTATATGAAAAGTCAAGGGACAAATTTTCATTTGAGGCCTGTGCATATGTCAAAGAAAAAAAATATTTTTAATTCTCTTGTGAAAAGATGATGGCAGAAATAAGAAGCAAATGTGACCATGGCTATTCGCAGTTCTACCTTACTTGAAAAAATCAAGTCAGTGGGATTTCTTTACTTGCATTAACGCCGGCTACACGTCCAAAGACTACACAGTCAGCAGTGGCGTTCGTACCAAGTCTGTTTGATCCATGTACGCCACCAGCGACTTCACCGGCAGCATACAATCTTGGAATGACTGTTCCAAAGACGTCAATCACCTGAGCATCAGCATTAATCCTCAAACCGCCCATGGTGTGATGAACAGCCGGCCATTGGGCCACGGCATAAAACGGCCCCTTGTCCAGCGGCAACATGGCCTTGGAAATTGGTTTGTTGAACTCAGGGTCCTTTCCATCAATCAAGTAACGATTGTGATCATTTACCGTCTTTTCCAGGGTATCGGCCGGTATGCCTAACTTTTTAGCTAGACCGGATATAGTATCAGCTTCAACAAACCTTCCTTTCTTCAGACCAGCTTCCAGACTTTCCTTCGTTTCTCCAATGAGCGGAACCATAGCGGCACTGAAAATTGTATAGGTAGGTTTCATCTTTTCGCCCATGTTGATCTGCGCAAAGGCGCAGACATCCCGGCGTTCCAATTCACTAACGAAACGCTTTCCAAGTTTATTAACATAAATGCATCCGCGGCCGGGGGCGCTGAAAGGATAAACGGCGGGATTGTCCAAGGTTCCGGATTCAGGCTCTGCAAAAGGGTATAACTGGATGAAATTCATTTGCAGCGTATCTGCCCCGACAGCCTGAGCGTAGCGAATCATTTCGCCCGTGGCGCCTTTATGGTTCGTGCAATTGAATTCGGCAACAAGTTTAGGATAATGGGCCATGCGCATTTTTATGTCTCGGCTGAATCCCCCGGATGCCAGCACGACTGCTTTTTTAGCCTTCAGATTCAAAACCTTCTTGCCTCTTTTGATCTCCAATCCTAGTACCGGGCTTTTCGGGTCGGCATCCTTGCGCCATATCCACGTCACTTCCGAATTCAGTACCATTTTTGCTCCGTATTTATCGGCGATTTTCCTGAGTGCTTCAGTGTAATCCCGTCCCCAACTGGTTTTCGAAAAATGAGCACGGTAAGCACTGTGTCCGCCGGCTCTGTTGACGGCTTGCCGAATTTCGAGACCTCCCTCGTCCATCATCCAATTCAGTGCGTCCGGGGCGTTCTTGACCAGAACTTGCACGAGTTCAGGAATGTTATAGTAATCACCTCCCTTGAGGGTATCATCGAAATGCTGCTTTGGGCTGTCAGAGCCGAGATTCAGTTTCTCGCGAAGATGCAGCTCATCTGTCCAGGCGGCGTATCCGCCACCATTTATGGTTGAATTGCCGCCGTAAACAGGCATTTTTTCCAAAATGACAACCTTGGCTCCCGCTTTCGCAGCTTCTGCTGCTGCTGCCAATCCCGCAAAGCCGGAACCGACAATTACTACATCCCAGGTTTCATCCCATTTATGAGGAAGTTTCACTGCCGTCCAAATTAGGTGAGATATCGGATTCCGAGGTTTGAAATCATTACCAATTTGGACGCCTTTTTGCTGTTTCGAAAATCTGGTTTAACTCATATATTTTCCTACTGTCCCAATTAAGCGAGAGCCAGTTTCAATTGTTCCTGCGCATATGCAGCTGGAGGTGTCTCGAAAGGTTCATTCAGCCAAGTCCACAA
>MVQR01000276.1 GCA_002067815.1 Syntrophus sp. PtaB.Bin001
CATGGCGTAACCGGCAGCGGCAAGACGGAAGTTTATTTCAGCGCTATAGAGAAAGTTCTGAACATTGGCGGCGGCGCAATATATCTTGTGCCGGAAATTGCCCTGACGCCTCAATTGGTTTCTCGAGTTCAAAATCGTTTTGGACAGGAAGAAATTGCCGTAATTCATAGTGATATCGACAGGGGAATACGTTTCGATTATTGGAGGCGCCTTCAATCAGGAAAGATTAGACTTGCTGTCGGCGCTCGTTCGGCGCTCTTTGCTCCCCTTTACAACCTGAAATTAATTATCGTTGATGAGGAACATGATCCTTCCTATAAACAGGATGTACAAATGCACTATCACGCCAGAGATCTTGCCGTTTTGCGGGCGAAATTGAACAATGCCGTAGTTATCTTGGGATCTGCAACACCTGACATAAATACTTTTTTTCACGCTCGGCAAGGAAAATATTCTTGTCTTAGTCTTCCATTTAGAGTTGCGAACTGGCAACTTCCGGAGGTTAAAATTGTCGATATGAAATTGGAAAGAGATGATGCAGGCAAGATTCCGGTTCTGTCCAGCACTCTGTTGAGCGCTCTGCATCAGACTCTTTGCGAAGGCATGCAAGCTTTGTTTTTCTTGAACCGTCGTGGCTACCATACATTTCTATTCTGTACGGAATGTGGCTACGTGTTTTCTTGCCCTAATTGCGCCGTCTCACTGACCCTTCATTCCAACTCGAACACTTTGCGCTGCCACTATTGTGATTACGCCATCAAGTCGCCCTCTCTTTGTCCAAAATGCAGCAGTCATAGTATTCAATTCCACGGAACTGGGACGGAGCGTCTTGAGCAGGAGATAATAGCACACTTCCCAGGTATCCGAATCGTCAGAATGGATCGGGACACGACATCCAAAAAGGGGGCGCATGGCAGAATTCTCAGTTCATTTAACCGAGGAGAGATTGATCTGCTGATTGGTACACAGATGATCACAAAAGGTCATGATTTTTCCAAGGTAGCGCTTGTTGGCGTCATATCGGCAGACACGGCATTAAATCTTCCCGATTTTCGTTCTTCGGAAAGAACCTTTCAACTTTTGACACAAGTATCAGGCAGAGGAGGCAGAGGACAGCAAAAAGGACTTGTAATTATTCAGACATTGAACCCTGGACACTATGCCATTCAGAGGGCGAAGAACCATGATTATATTGGATTTTACGAAGATGAGATCCGGATAAGAAAATCTTTGGGATATCCGCCATTTTCACGTATGATTAATCTAAAGCTTTCAAGCTTGAATGAGGACAGAGGACGTTCTGAGGCCGAAATAATTGGACAAAGGGCAAGAGCCATATGCAAAGAAGAGCTGGATCTTTCCTCTTCAGTAGAAGTTATCGGCCCTGCTCAAGCGCCAATTTCAAAGATTAAAGGTCGCTACCGTTGGCAGATTCTGTTCAAAAGCGATAATATTCAAGCTCTTCATTCCATTGTACTTAGATTGCAGCCTTCATTTGCCTCCTCAAAACTTGAAATTAAGATTGATGTTGATCCTGTCAATTTCATGTAATTTGATTTGACACATTGACTTGCTTTCATTAAATTATTCAAACTAAAAATATTTCCTACCGTATCGTGTTTCCTTTAATTTTTTTTATTTACCCGATTTTAATGTATTACCAACAATTAGAAAGGAAAAATCATGGTTAAAATTGGTGTCTTGCTTTCGGGATGCGGAGTTTACGATGGTTCTGAAATTCATGAAGCGGTTATTACTCTCCTTGCGCTTGATAGAGCTGGAGCTGAAATTTTATGCATGGCACCCGATATGGAACAACTGGATGTTGTGAATCACTTGACAGGCCAACAGATGAAAGAAAAAAGAAATGTGCTTGTCGAATCGGCAAGAATCGCCAGAGGAAATATTAAGAACATCCGCGATGTAAAATTTTCCGATATCGATGGCCTGATTATTCCAGGCGGCTATGGAGCTGCAAAAAATCTCAGCAATTTTGCCCTCAGGGGAAAAGACGCCGAGGTTCATCCTGATGTTATAAGGCTAATTAACGATATGGTTAATGCCGGTAAACCTGTTGGAGCTATATGCATCGCCCCCGCAACATTGGTCAAGGCCCTCAATAATCTAAATCCTGAAGTAACAATTGGGAATGATCCTGCGACAGCTGAAATCATTGAATCGATGGGAGGCAGACACCATATCGCCTCCGTTGAGGATATTCATGTTGATTTTTCAAATAAACTTGTTACCACGCCGGCTTATATGCTTGGTCCGAGTATCAGCGATGTAGCCAAGGGAATTGAAAAACTCGTAACTAAAGTTCTTCAATTAGCCGTCTCTTGAATAAATTCAGTTGTAAATGAGTGGCTTTACGAACAAGTTCCTTGGAACGTTAAATAAATCGTTATTTTTAGACATACTGACCAACAAAACAGTAAAATAAGAAAGGAGATACTACCATGAATATTATATTACCAGATCTACCTTATGCTAAAGACGCCCTCGCACCGTACATAAGTGCGAATACTCTTGAATTTCACCACGGAAAACATCATAAAACCTATGTTGATAATGCCAACAAACTTCTTTCCGAATCAGATCTTGCCAATGATAGCCTGGAATCAATCATAAAAAAGACCGCAGGTGATCCGTCAAAGATTGGAATTTTCAATAATGTGGCACAAGTATGGAATCACAGCTTTTATTGGCAATGCATTCATCCTAATGGTGGCGGAATTCCTACCGGCGCGATTGCCTCAAAAATTAATGCTGTATGGGGAAGTTTCGAAAAATTTGCTGAGGAATTCAAGAACGCCGGCTTAACTCAATTTGGCAGTGGTTGGGCTTGGCTCGTAATTGAAAATGATCAGTTGAAAATTGTCAAAACGGCCAATGCAGACAATCCTATCGCACATGGTCAAAAGCCGCTGTTGACAGTTGATGTCTGGGAGCACGCTTATTATCTTGATTATCAGAATCGTCGTGCCGATTATCTTAATGTCTTTGTCGAAAAATTGATTAACTGGAATTTTGTCAACATATGTCTTGGTTAAACAAAACACTTAATCCCTGTCGGCAATTTTTTATTCTCGACAGGGGTTAATATTTATCTTTTCTTAATGCGCAGATTAGCATCAATCCTGTTATTAGAATAAATGCAACCTTCATCAAAATCAGCACCGCACTATATAGGACATCGCCAGCGTTTGAAAAAAAAATTTTTTGAATGCGGACTGCACTCTTTAAATGATTACGAAGTTGTAGAACTTTTACTTTCTTATGCCATTCCCAGAAAGGATCTAAAGATCCTAGCGAAGAATCTTCTTGAACGGTTCGGTTCTCTTAAAGGAATCATGGATGCCGGTCAAATAGACTTAGCTAATGTGAAAGGAATCGGCAATCATGCCGCTGGCCTGTTAAAACTTATTAAAGAAATCTGTTCCCTATATCTCCAGGAAAAAGCGAAGGAAAAATCACAGATCACATGTACAAGCGAGTTGCTTGACTTTTGCAAAACAGCATTTGGTGGACTTAAGGATGAAAATTTCTGTGCCCTGTACCTAGACACCCAAAATTGTATAATTGCTTTTGAGACTATTCAGAAAGGCATTGTCAATCAAGCCATAGTTTATCCCCGTCAAGTTATAGAAAGAGCCCTTTTTCACAAATCTTCAGCACTTATCCTTGTACATAACCATCCTTCAGGATTTGTCAAACCTTCCGATGCGGATGTCCAATTAACTAAAACAATTTGCAAAACAGCTAAGATGTTGGACATAACAATACACGACCACCTTATTAT
>MVQR01000277.1 GCA_002067815.1 Syntrophus sp. PtaB.Bin001
CCTGGCCCTAATCGGTGCAAAAGATGTCTTGATCGAATATCTCTTGATGCCGAAGGAGATAGCCGATCCCATAACAAGTTTCGGAGAAGAAGCGGTCGAGAACACGGCAGCACGTGCCCTGGCCGCCTGGCAAACGGAAGATGTATTTGAACTGCTAATAAAACTGGCCAGTTCGAGAAATCTAGCCGGAGTTATCGAGACGCTGGGCCTTTTCCGGCGTAAGGAAGCAATCCCTGTCTTTATTGCCGCTCTCAAGGACGACATATGCGGCGGTGTTGCCGAGCAGGCGCTGCATCTGCTCGGTGAAATTGCAAAATCCGCTCTTATCGCAATTTTAAGTGAAGCTTCCGAAGAAGAATTTAACAGCCCTTCAGAACTGCTTCGTAAGAAGCGCGCTATAAGAATTCTGATGAATTTGCCTCTAAACAGTGATGAATGGAAGGCGTTGAGAAAGCTGCTTCATGATGAAGACTTGGAGCTTACCGTTTTGGCATCCATGCTGGCATTGGATGTTGGAGGTAACGATGACAAGGCAGCGGCTCTCGACAATCTAATTGAAGCTATTCCTCGTGCCCGTTGGGACGTTCAGATTGAAGTTGAACAATGTCTTATGAAACATTTCGATTTTGCCAGAGATCGGGTGGAAGAGGAGATCATCCGGCGAAGCAAAAGTGCCGGTATCCCGGGCGCCGAGGATTCAGTGCTGCAACTCCTATTGAATATTCAAAAGAGGAAGATATGAATATAAGAAGACTTTTGCTGGATGTCGATAAAATGGTGAGTCGTCCTTCTCTGATTGAACTGGCAAAAGCAATCAGCGATGTCAGTGGGGTCGAGGCGTTGAACATCGTGGTCAGCGAGATCGACATTGAAACGATGGACCTGGACGTTACGATTGAAGGAAACAACCTTGATTATGATAAAATTGTCGAGGCCATTGAAACCGCCGGAGCTGTTGTTCACAGTCTTGACGAAATTGTCGTCGGTTCCAAGATCCTGGAACGCGCCATATCCAGAAGAACATGAGATGGCCGGACTGGTTGAAGCAGCGGGAACATTGTCTGGCGGTTGTCATGGGCCTTGTGGATGGCATTCTGACAGCCATGCTTCTGGGTGCCGGACGAATGCTTGGGTGGGGGATGCCCATCGATTTTAAGATTGCGCTGAAGGTTGCCGTTTATGCTCTTGCAACCGCGGGCTTTGTTTTTTATATCGGACGTTACGCGGAATTCCGGGCTCAACTGGTCCATGCTGCAGCACAACTGAACTTAAAAAAGGGGGGACAATTGGCGACCACTCATCTGGGCCGGATGGTCCTCGGCGAAGCGGTGGGGGAGGCGATTGTCTCGGGAGGCTGCAGCTTTATGAGCGCCCTTCTCCCTTTGTCACTGGCGGTGGTGTTTCCTTCCGCGCCATGGTCAAGTGTGATTCTTTCCTTATGCCTGTTGGGAATCCTTGGATATGCTTTGGGCCGAATGGTAAAAGGCTCGTCCCTGAAGTGGGCTGTCGGTCTCGTTGCAGGAGGTGTATTCATGACGATTCTCGGTTCCGGGCTCCATATTCTATAACAGAAATGCCATGGCCCGAGGGAGAATACGGAAATGACCGTTCGGATAACCGGTAAATCCCATGCCTTACACTTTGTCATCCTGATCGGCGTGGTCAGTCTCTTTGCCGACATGACCTATGAAGGGGCCAGAAGTATTGTCGGTCCATATCTCGGCAGTTTGGGCGCAAGCGCGACGATGATCGGGATCATTTCCGGTTTAGGTGAGCTGGCGGGCTATGGCGTGCGTGTCCTGTCTGGCTATCTCAGTGATCGTACCCGGGGATATTGGACTATTACGATCATCGGCTACCTCATCAACCTCCTGGCGGTTCCTACCCTTGCCCTTGCAGGCCGATGGGACCTTGCTGCCTGTCTGGTCGTTGCCGAACGTATTGGCAAGGGGATTCGTAATCCTGCCCGCGATGCCATGCTTTCCCATGCTACTCAAAAAGTCGGGCGCGGATGGGGTTTCGGCCTGCATGAAGCGCTGGATCAAATGGGGGCGGTATCCGGTCCGCTTATCGTCGGAGCGGTCCTGTTCCTCAAGGGGACTTATCGCACAAGTTTCGCGTTGCTGCTGATCCCGGCCGTCATGGCCATCAGCGTTCTTTTGGCGGCCAGATTTCTTTATCCATCGCCACAGGACATGGAAGTTACACATCGGGAAGCCGCAGGAGGTTTCCCGAGGATTTTCTGGTTCTACCTGGCCGCCGTCGGATTCATCGCCGCAGGATATGCTGATTATCCACTGATTGCCTATCACTTCGGCCAGGGTTCAGCCATCCCCGAGGAATGGATTCCGGTGCTTTACGCCGTAGCGATGGGGATCGACGGTCTGGCGGCCCTGGTTTTCGGATATCTCTTCGACCGGATCGGTTTAAGAACTCTTATCGGGGCCACGGTGATCTCGGCGGCATTTGCGCCCCTTGTCTTCTTCGGCGGCTTCCTGTCGGCCTTGATCGGGGTTGCGCTCTGGGGAATCGGCATGGGCGCCCAGGAATCGATCATGCGCGCTGCGATCGCGAATATGATCTCCTCCGAGAAGCGAGGGACAGCCTATGGAATATTCAACACGGGATACGGCATCTGTTGGTTCATCGGGAGTGCATTGATGGGCTACCTTTATGATTTTTCGCTGCTTTCTCTCGTTATCTTTTCGGTTGTCATCCAACTGTGTGCCGTGCCGGTGCTTTTTATCGTCCTTCGGCAATGGATGCCAAAGGCGGCTTAAGCCAGGAGATAGCAGGCTGATCAGAAATTTCAGGGCTAGACGATGACGGACCTTTACCCGGCCATAGCTCTTATCTTTTCCCCCGTTGCCGCGGCAATGGCTTTTCTCATCGTGTACGACGAGTATCAGCGCCATTTCACAGAGAGAAAAAACGCCTTGAAGATCGCTTTAAAGGCTGCACTTGCAACGTTTATCTTTTTCAACATCTTGCTTTTCCTTTTCCTGCAAGCCGTTCGTTTCCTTCGCTGACTTCATTTTCCGATGGCTCTGTCTGGGGCGAGTTTATTCATGAAAATGTCCTTGAGTCAGAAACTCATATTTGCTATTATTCGCACCATCACTAAGGTGATGGGGTCCACCGTAATTGCTTACAATAAGCTAATGACTCCTGAGGCTTCCGGTCAGGCACGATTTTGAAGTTGCTCTGGCTGATGAGACGAAGGAGCATTAAGGCGGATATGAGGACCAAAATTTCCATCGCCTTTCCCTTTTTATCAAATCTCTCCCCGATCATCCTTCATTACCTTTCGGCCGTGACGCGGCAGTTTCATCTGCCTTTGTATAAGCTTTCCCTGCAGCAAACAAATTGCGAAATCATGATGCAGACGGGTGAATTACTTTTCGCCGGGTATCAACAGGGACTTGAAGAGGTTTCGTTGCCGTGATTTTTTCGAGTATTTTGTTCGCACAAACAAAAGAAGGCCTAAACAGGGAAATACCCGGAGCCCCGGCTTTCTTCCCCGATTTGAATCTCGATCAGGTTATCGATGCCATGACTGCCGGCAGGGAGGAATACGATTTAAAGCCGTTATTCTACACCCCCTTGTCGGATATCGACACCCTCTTGTACCGCCAGGAAGTAATGCAGGATCTTGAAAACAAGGACTTGTTTGAACTTATCACATCCTTTTCGCAGAAGATGCAGGTCATGCGGCGGTACCTGACCTTGGCGGATAAGCTTTACTACAAGTACAACAAAGAAGGGTGGTTTCTCAATGCAGCGGGCCTTTATT
>MVQR01000278.1 GCA_002067815.1 Syntrophus sp. PtaB.Bin001
GCGGGACTCATACAGCGGTCAGTGCTTTCGTAAAGCGTCCGCACATCCAGGGTATTGACATTGAGGATGTTGATACGGCTGCGACCGCCGCTGCGGATGCTGAATGCCAGAAAACGTCCATCGGGCGACCATGAGGGAAACTCGTGATCACCAGCCCCGGAGGTTAATTGCCGGACATTGCCGCCGTCTTCATCGATGGAGAAAATCTGATAACCGCCTCCCGCTCGCCCTTCATAAGCAATTTTACCACCTCGGGGCGACCAGGCCGGGGTAGTGTTGTAATTACCGGAATAAGTCAATCGACGGGCCTCCCCGCCATCGGCATTCATCACATAAATCTGCGGCGATCCGGAAACGTTGGAGACAAAAGCGATCTTTTTCCCGTCAGGAGACCAGACGGGAGACACATCGATTGCCGAATTGTGGGTCAGGCGGCGCAACTGCCCGCTGCCCACATCCATGACATATATCTCCTCATTCCCGTCCTTGCTCAGGGTCAAAAGCAGCCTCCGGCCATCCGGCGACCAGGCGCCGGGAAGGTTAAGTCCCTTGAAACCGGCTATCTTTTTTAAACCGCCGCCGGACGGGGTTATGACGAAAACATCCGGTTTGCCGTCGCGATAGGAGGCAAAAGAAAGGTAACGCCCATCAGGGGACCAACGGGGAGAAAGCATCAGGGATGAAGAACCAATCACCCGTGCAAGGTCCCGCCCTTCAACCTGGCCTCCGAATCCCACGGTATAGATGCTGGAAGAAAGACCTTGACGAACAATAAAGGCGACCCGCGTATCAAAAAAACCTTCGCTCCCGGTAAGCAGCAAAAGAACTTCCCGGGCAAAGCTCAAGACCATATTCCTGCGATCTTCAAGCTTGCCGATATACTGCTTTCCTATAAGCTGGCGTCCCTGTAAGACATCAAAGAGGCGAAATTCCGAAACCAACTCCCCGCCCTGATAGGAAAAACCGCCTTGAATCAAGTATTCCGCACCGAGATTCACCCATTCCCCGAAAGGAATTTTATCAACAGCCGCTCCGGATTGACCGTGGTTGCTCAGAAGGTTGAAATATCCTGTGAGATCGAGCGTTCTACCCAAAGCGTCGCTAAACCATGACGACAGATCGGCATGGCCCTGATTTCCGCTCAGGGGAGTAAAATTGGCGATGACTATCGGTATTTTCTGAAAGGCAGGGGAATCGATGTCGATGTAGACCTTCCCCCAACTCCCGCGAACGAGCAGAGTAGTTCCACACAAGACGAGAACACAAAACAGGAGGATAGTGCCTATTGGTCTTCCTTTTCTTTTCCTCATCTCTTTCCGTTCCTCCGCCATCATTGCAGCTCGGACGAGTTAAAATTTATTCCCATTTCCATAATTTCGTCCCCCAATCCCGCCGGCAGAGGTGGAAAGGGACTGGCCTTGCGAACGGCACGCATGGCAGATTCGTCATAATAGTTATTCCCGGAACGCTTTTCGAAGCCTAGCACTTCAACGGCTCCACTGCGACTGATC
Organism: Syntrophus sp. PtaB.Bin001; assembly: GCA_002067815.1. Taxonomy (GTDB): domain Bacteria; phylum Desulfobacterota; class Syntrophia; order Syntrophales; family Syntrophaceae; genus Syntrophus. The sequence goes on from MVQR01000278.1 coordinate 1,512, forward strand.
CGAACATTGATTACCGTTATGATATTCTTCTTGGGAAGCAAATCGGGCGGCACGGACCAGTATCTTTTGACTCTCGCCGAGACAGCCCCATAATAGACCTTCCACTTAACGCTGAGTTCCGCATCGCTGAGAGTTCCGGAAGGACCGCCGACCGGTATATCGGAGGCCTTTCCCGAAGCGGAATAGGCCAGGGATGACGAATCTTTCTTAGACATTGCTTCAACCCTTTTCCTGATCTTCGCGATGGCTTTTTCCACCGATCCATCCGTTCTGTTTATCGCTTTTTCCTTCCGGATGGGAATCGAGGAAAGGGAATCTTCTTTCTTCTGAACAACTTTTTTTTCCGGCGCCGGAAGTTTTGCAGGTTCCTTGGGAGTTTCCACGGAACGGCTTTCGCTATTCACTCGAAGATCCGCGGCGCTGACCAGATTGACGGCGTAATTAGCGCCAATGGCCGGTTTGGGTGATGAGTTTTTCGATGCAAGAAAAAACAGGGACAGTGTAAAGATATGTAAGAGGAAAGAAATCAAAATCATGCGCCGCAGGATAAGCCGGTCATCCCGGAATACCCCAAACGCACAGTCAAGAGTCATCTCTTTTCCTCTGGAGGTTCGGTAATCATACCCAGCTTGTCTATGCCCGCCTTTCGGACTTCCGCCATCACTTGAACCACGAAGCCATAAGGCACGGCTCTGTCAGCCCGCATGTAAAGATCTCGGTCCATCCGGCTTGCATATACTCCCTCCAACCGGTCTCCAAGCTCTGTAAAAGGGATTTTAGTTTTGTTGATGAAAATTTCTTTTGCACTGTCAATGGTCAGAATGACTTTTTCCTCATTTACCTCAACGTTTTGAGATTTAACCTTTGGAAGGTTAACATCAATGCCCATTTGGAGCATCGGCGCCGTGACCATGAAAATAATGAGCAAAACAAGAATGACATCGACCAAGGGGGTTACGTTGATTTCAGCCATCGGCCGCCCTTCTGCGAAGGGTCTTTTTCGCGAATAACTCATAGCGAATTCCTAAATCTTCAGTCTTTAACCTTTGACATAATAGCGTTCGACAATATTGATCAACTCCGACGCAAATGAGTCCATTTCCAGGGTCATGGTCTTAACGCGGTTCAGGTAATAATTATAGAAGATAACCGCAGGAATGGCTGCGGCAAGCCCCGCCGCCGTGGCTATCAGGGCTTCGGAAATGCCGGGGGCAACAACCGCAAGGGTTGCCGAACCACGGTAACCGATACTGCGGAAGGTATCCATAATTCCCCAAACCGTCCCGAAAAGGCCGATAAACGGGCTGGCACTTCCCGTGGTCGCCAGAAAACCAAGCGCTGCTTCAAGCTTCGTGGATTCCGCACTGCATGCCCTGTTCAAAGCTCGCTCAACATTATCGAGCCCCTTTATTTCCGGACCAGTAATTACGGTATCTTCAGTACTTCCCCGATGAGATGCCGAACCTCTGGCTGCTTTGGCAATATTCACCAATTCCGTGTAACCCGAGCGGAACACTCCTGCGAGCGTTGAGGAAGAGTACTTTTTTGCTTCCGGAAGGACGTCGGCCAGGTTACTGCATTTCATATAAGCATCGAGGAAAAGGCTGTTTTCTGAAGCAACCTTGCGAAAATTCTTGTACTTGGTTGCAATAATGGCCCAGGAAATCACGGAAAACAGAAGCAGGATCAACAGCACGAACTGAACAAGCAGACCCGCATCCATAACCATGCTGAGTATGTTGCTGTGGAAATGCCCTCCCAAATCAACGGTATTAACCGATGCAAGTTCTTTCACTTTTTACTCTCCATTGAAGGATTTTCAGAAAACTTTTAACAGGCTTGTTTAACCACGCCCCTGGTTGCAACTTTTCTGCCGTGCAAGGGCATACAATAGTCATAACAAAAAATAAGTCAACCAGAATTAAGCAGCCGGCGGCGATTATTCAATCTTTTCAACAAAGAAAGCAAAGGAGCGAAGCTTTGACTCTATCGCATAAAAGTTGAGTCTTCGAACCTGCATATCCATGATAAATTAAAAATATTATGAGGAATTGTCTCTTCTGATTTTTTGAGGAAGATAATAAAGAGAAGTATTTGCATCTTTGTAACGATTTCACAATTTTTCCGGAGGAAAGGCAACCACATCGTCAATGGAAACCCGATCGGTAAATAGCATAACCAGGCGGTCCAAGCCGATAGCAATGCCTGCCGAAGGCGGCATTTCGGAAAGGGCCCGCAAAAAACGATCCGGCCAGGGGTACGGCTTGCCACCCAG
>MVQR01000279.1 GCA_002067815.1 Syntrophus sp. PtaB.Bin001
ATATTATTAAATGATTGCCAATCGAATCGGCAAGAAGTTCCTTTTGGTATCAGGCGGAGAAAAAGGCCATGCGTCAATCCGTCAGCGGCATGATCGACGTAATTCTGAAAGCCCGCTTCTCATATCTTTTCTTCACCATTATCCTGTTCTTCCTGCTCCGGACATTTATCGCAGGCGCCGTGGCAATAAATTTGGCAACGAACATCTTCCTGTGGTTTATTGTCATTGCCTGTGTCTGGGCTGTTCACGAGAAGCGGAGACAACAGTGGTTCGCCATGACAATGGCAGCCGTGGCTGTTGCGACCGGTCTTCTTGATTTTCTTGTCCCAAACGCACTGACATCCTGGACGAGTAAAATTACTATCGTTCTCTTTTTGGGATATGCCGTCGTCACAATTTTAATTTATCTTGCCAGGCAGGAGGAAGTTACGGCGGACATGATCATGGCCGGGGCCAGCGAGTACATGCTCATCGGTGTCCTTTGGGCATTTCTTTACATGCTGGTGGAAGCGGAATATCCGGGATCTTTCAGCTTTGCGGGGCAGAAGGACCGGTCGGGGTTCATCTATTACAGCTTTGTAACGCTGACAACGACGGGTTACGGAGATCTCCTGCCGGTTTCGGATCAGGCGCGCTCCCTGGCAATACTTGAGACGATCACCGGCCAGCTTTTCATTGCCATTACCGTGGCAAGGCTGGTTGGTCTTTATACCGCCAAGGGAAATAAGAATTGATGCCAGGTATGTCAGCGGCAAATAACTTTTGTGGCAAAGCCTCAATATAAGAAACACGCCAAGAGATAAAATTATTTTGAGAGGTAACCAAATGAGCGCAGAAAAAAAGGACAACTCGACGAAATCAAAGAAGGCGAAATCTACCCGGGGCTCGAAAGAATTGGGCCGCGAGCCGAATCTCCTCGAACAGTACGGTTGTGGTCCGGTCCAATTCACCGCTACGGACGGGCTTTACGAACGTCACCTCATTTTCGACAACGCGGCCGGTCTGAAGGCGGCCAGTCCGCGCGATCGTTTTGAGGCCGCCGCACGGTCGGTGAGGGATGTCCTCTCACAGCGATGGGCGGCTACAGAGGATACCTATGAGCGTGAAAATCCCAAGCGCATCTATTACCTGTCCATGGAGTTTCTCATCGGCCGTTCATTGGCCAACAACGTAACAAACCTCCTGCTTGGTCCTTATGCAGAGCAAGTCAAGGAAAAGCATAACATCGACTGGATCGATGTTCTCGAACAGGAGCCAGATGCCGGTCTAGGCAACGGTGGTCTTGGACGCCTGGCGGCTTGCTTTCTCGATTCCATGGCCACGATGGAGCTCCCGGCCATGGGCTATGGTCTTCGTTACGAATACGGAATCTTCCGGCAGTCCATCAAGGACGGTTGGCAGGAGGAGCGACCGGACAACTGGCTCCGTCACCCGGATCCTTGGGAGATAAAGCGGCTCCGCGAGACCGTGGAAATAAAAGTCAACTTCTCCGTCGAGATGTCCGGGGGAAGTATGCGGATAATTCCCGGCCACCCCTCGATCATGTTGGGCATCCCCTACGATCGTCCCGTCGCAGGATTTGGCGGAAAGACCATCAACACGCTGCGGCTCTGGTCGGCGGCTGCCCCCAATTACTTCGACTTTGCCAAGTTCAGCGGAGGCGATTTTGTTGCCGCTCTTGCCGGGACCCTGGCAAGCGAATCGCTCACCAGGGTGCTTTATCCCGATGACTCCACGGACATGGGGCAGGGATTACGCTTCATTCAGGAATATTTTCTTGTCGCCTGCTCGCTGGCCGATCTGATTAGACGCTTTCGGCGCGGCAATGCCGATTGGAATGCTTTGCCGGAGAAGGTTGCCATCCAGATGAACGATACACACCCCGCGATGGCGGTTCCGGAGCTGATGCGGATTCTCCTCGACGAAGCTCATCTGGAATGGGAGCAGTCCTGGGACATTACGCAGCGGACCCTTGCCTATACCAACCATACGCTTCTGCCTGAAGCATTGGAAAAATGGCCTCTCGCGTGGTTTGAGATCGTCCAGCCCCGCCTCCTGGAAATCATTTACGAGATCAACCGTCGGCTTGTCAACGAAGCCCGGACCAAGTTCCCCGGCGACGAGGAACGGATCGCCCGCCTGAGCCTCGTCGAAGTGGGAAACGGACGGAGAATCCGCATGGCCAACCTGGCCATTGTCGGCTCCCACAGCACCAACGGCGTTGCCGCTATACACTCGAATCTACTGCGCACGATCACGGTTCGGGACCTGGCTGAGATGTTTCCCGAAAGGTTCAGCAACAAGACCAATGGGGTGACGCCGCGCCGCTGGCTGCTGCTGGCAAACCCCGCCCTGTCCCATACGATCACGGAGGCCATTGGTGACGGCTGGATAACCGATCTGAGTCAGTTGAGAAAGCTTAAACCGCTTGCCGGGGACAAAGGCTTTCAAAAAGCCTTTCTTGGAGCCAAGCGTGAGGCCAAGTCGGCTTTCGCCAACTGGCTCAAAGCGACTACCGGCCAGAAAGTCGATCCTGACTCTATCTTTGATTGCCAGGTCAAGCGGATTCACGAGTACAAGCGGCAACTGCTCAATGTACTGCGCGTCATCGTGCTTTACAATCGGTTGAAGGAGAACCCTGACCTCGATCTGCCGCCGCGGACATTCTTCTTCGCCGGCAAGGCGGCGCCGGCCTACCGCCTGGCCAAGCTGGTCATCAAGTTCATCAACAATCTCGCCGGCACCATCGACGGCAACCCGGATGTGGCTGGACGACTCAAAGTCGTGTTCCTGTCCGAATACTGTGTCTCGCTGGCAGAGAGGCTGATTCCGGCCAGTGACGTATCCAACCAGATTTCGACCGCCGGATACGAAGCCAGCGGAACGAGCAACATGAAGTTCATGATGAACGGCGCCCTGACTCTCGGTACGCGAGACGGTGCGACGATTGAAATGGTCGAGGAGGCAGGTGAGGAGAACTTCTTCCTCTTCGGTCTGACGGCAGACCAGGTAGTGGGCAGCAGCAACTGGTATAACCCTTGGTGGCACTATGAAAACGAGCCGGAAACCCGCAAAGCCCTTGGCCAGATTGCTTTCGACGCCTTCAGCCGGTATGAACCGGGAATCTTCAGGCCACTTTACGATGTACTTCTGACAAATGGTGACCACTATATGCACCTGGCGGACCTTTCGTCCTATCTCGATGCGGACCGGCGGCTCTGCGAGCTCTACCGTGATCCGCAGGAATGGGCGCGCAAGGCCATTCTGAACGTCGCCGGATCCGGAAAGTTCTCCAGTGACCGGACGATAGCCCAGTACGCAGAGGACATCTGGGATGTGAAACCGTGCCCGGTGTCTTTACCGGCTAAAGGATAGGAACGCGTTATCAGGAGTTCTCACTAAGAAGGAGAGAACAAATGAGCCGCACAAAAAAAAATCCACCCAACGGTACCGGAAAGAGCTTCCCGCTCGGTTCTACTGTGTGCCCGGAAGGTGTGAACTTCAGCGTTTTCTCGAAGCGAAGTGAGGCCGTACAGTTACTTCTTTTCGATTCACCTGATGATTCGAAGCCGTCCCGGGTGATCGAGTTGGATCGGCGAGTTAATCGCACATACTATTACTGGCATGTCTTTGTTGCGGATATCCGCGCTGGACAGCACTATGCCTATCGGGTAATCGGACCTTTCGATCCGGCACGTGGACTGCGTTTTGACCCCGACAAGGTGCTGCTCGACCCTTACGGGAAGTGTGTCGCCAAACCGGCC
>MVQR01000280.1 GCA_002067815.1 Syntrophus sp. PtaB.Bin001
GGACTTACCCCTGAAGAAAAACTGCTCCGGTATTTTTATCCCGATAAATTGTAAACAACGCTCGATTTTCTTACATCTTATGGTAGTAAAAAAAAAGCCGGTACAAACTTATATTTCCGTACCGGCTTTTTCTAATTATTTTCTTCTTTACTGACTTTTATCTGCTACATTTATTCTGTTAATTGCTCGCATCAAAGCTAGATTAATCAATTCAAATTCGAGGTCCTCTCTTGACAATTTTGAAATCTTTTCCTCTGCCCTCTCTTTTGCTCTTAATGCTCTTTCCTTGTTTATTTGCTCTGCACTTTCCGCAGTTTCAACAAGGACAGTAACTTTATTTGCCGTTACTTCTGCAAATCCTTTATTAACGGCGTAAAATCGCTTTTTAGTTCCTTCTATAATGCACAATTCACCAATTTCAACCGAGCTAAGCAGCGATTCATGCCCTCTTAACACACCAAACTCACCTTCAGTACCGGGTATTGTTACTTCCTCAACCTGACCGCTGAAAGCCATCTGTTCTGGTGTTACAATTTCCAATAAAATTTCTTCGGCCATTGATTTCCCCTGCTTTTTTACTCTGCATAACTCTTTGCTTTTTCGACAGCCTCTTCAATCCCGCCAACCATGTAAAATGCCTGTTCGGGTAATTCATCGTATTTTCCTTCAAGGATTTCCTTAAACCCTCTAACCGTATCCGGTACGGAAACAAACTTTCCTTCAATTCCCGTAAACTGGGCGGCGACGAAGAATGGCTGAGAAAGAAATCTTTGAATTTTTCTAGCTCTGTTAACTGTTAATTTATCTTCTTCGGACAACTCATCCATTCCCAAAATGGCAATGATATCTTGAAGATCCTTATATTTCTGCAATGTCACCTGTACTGCTCTCGCAACTTTATAATGCTCTTCACCCAAAACGATCGGATCGAGAATTCTTGATGTCGAATCCAGCGGATCCACTGCAGGGTATATACCCAATTCTGAAAGAGGTCTTGATAGCACGACCGTTCCATCAAGATGAGCAAATGTAGTTGCAGGCGCGGGGTCTGTCAAGTCATCTGCAGGAACATAAACACACTGAACGGCTGTAATTGATCCCTTATCTGTAGAGGTAATTCTTTCCTGAAGTTCTCCCAGGTCGGTTGCAAGTGTTGGTTGATAACCCACCGCAGACGGCATTCTTCCAAGAAGTGCAGATACTTCTGCACCAGCCTGTGTAAATCTGAATATGTTATCTACGAAGAGCAACACATCCTGTCCTTCAACATCTCGGAAATACTCCGCCGCAGCCAATGCTGTCAGAGATACTCTAGCTCTTGCTCCAGGAGGCTCTGTCATTTGGCCATAAATAAGAGCTGCCTGCTTGATAACTCCAGACTCCAGCATCTCCCGATAAAGGTCATTTCCTTCACGCGTTCTTTCACCCACTCCGGCAAATACGGAAATACCTCCGTGATGCATTGCTATATTATGAATCATCTCCATCATGACAACAGTTTTGCCACATCCGGCACCACCGAACAATCCCATTTTACCACCACGTGGGAAAGGCACTAGCAAATCGATAACTTTTACACCCGTTTCCAGAACATGTACCGCTGTATCCTGCTCAGTAAATGACGGAGATTGTCTATGAATAGGCATGAAGTTCTTAGCATCTACTGGACCTAGACCATCAACGGCTCTTCCAACCACGTTCAGAATTCTTCCTAAACATTCCTTTCCTACAGGTACAGTAATTGGGCCACCTGTATCTTTCGCTATCATCCCTCTAACCAAACCATCCGTAATGTCCATTGCGATGCAGCGTACTACATTATCCCCTAAATGCTGAGCAACCTCAACAACCAGATTGTCTTCCTGATCATTTATTACCGGATTAGTTATGGTGATGGCATTTAATATCGCCGGAAGATTACCATCTTCAAAACTAACATCAACAACCGGCCCAATCACCTGTACTATCTTTCCTATATTCATATTAGTCTCCTTTTCGCTGCGGAAATCTTTATTTTTTTAAATCAGTAAACCGTGTGTCCTACCCCGATTTACATTTTTTTCTCACATCTATCCTTTCAACGCTTCTGTCCCGCCGACGATGTCCATCAACTCTGCTGTTATCGCAGCTTGTCTCGCTTTGTTATACTGCAAGGTTAGCGAATTAATCATCTCGTCACAATTTTTTGTCGCATTATCCATTGCGGCCATTCTTGCTCCGTTTTCACCAGCTGATGTTTCAAGAAGAGCTCTATACAGCAATACTCTGATATACATGTTGAGTAGAGTTCCAATTAGCTCATCTTCAGATGGCTCGTAACTGTAATCACTTTTTTGTTCCCCATTTTCATCACTCTCTTTTCCGGCTGATGATAGCGGCAGCAATCTTACAACAGCAGGGCGTTGTACGGACACATTTACAAATTCATTATAAATTATATATAATTCGTCAAATTCTTCATTTACATAGGGATCTATGACATCTGCAGCTATTTCTTCCGCCAAGGACATGTCAAATTTCCCGAATATATCGGCACGATCATTTATTATTTGATATTTCTTCCTGAAGTAATCCCTGCTCTTCCTTCCTATCGGTGTAATATCTACTTTTAATCCCGCAGCAATCTTTTCCTTAATAAATCTCTCTGTTGATTTAATGAGATTTGAGTTGAACCCACCACAAAGGCCTCTATCAGAACTCATACAGATTACTCTAATGGTCTTAGGCTCCCTTATAGCAAGCAATGGATCAGCATCGGGACTAACCCTCGATGCCATACTTACCAAAAGTTCCATGAACTTCTGAGCATATGGTCGAAAACTTTCCATCCTTGTTTGTGATGCCCTAAACTTGGATGCAGCGACCATATTCATGGCTTTTGTAATTTGCTTTGTTTTTTGTACAGCAGCAACTTTCCGTTTAATGTCCTTTAATGCGGCCATTAACGATTACTCCCTTTCCTTAATCTAGAACGAGATTTACACTTAAATCATCGATAGCTCGTTCAATTTTATTTATTTATCCTGCTACAAAGACGCTGTCGAATTCAGCAAGTGCTTCTCTTAATTTTTGTTCCAATTCAGGAGATATTATTTTCTTTTCTTCAATCTCCTGGACAATTTCTGGATGTTTGCTCTTCATAAACGCAATAACCTGCGGCTCATATTCCTTTATCTTATCTACATCATACTTATCCAGATATCCGCGTGTCCCAGCAAAAAGAGCTATTACTTCTTCCGCCAAGCTCATCGGTTGGAACTGCGGCTGCTTAAGAAGTTCTACCAAGCGAACCCCCCGATCAAGCTGCGCCTGAGTAGCTTTATCCAAATCGCTTCCAAATTGAGCGAATGATGCAAGTTCACGATACTGTGCCAGATCAAGTTTCAATGTTCCGGCAACTTGTTTCATGGCCTTTACCTGTGCCGCCCCCCCAACGCGAGAGACAGACAAACCCACGTTAATTGCCGGCCTGATACCGGAGAAGAAAAGACCGGGCTCCAAATAAACCTGACCGTCAGTAATTGAAATCACGTTCGTTGGAATATAAGCAGATACGTCACCTGCCTGTGTCTCAATAACCGGCAATGCTGTTAGTGACCCGCCTCCAAGCTCAGCGCTAACTCTTGCGGCCCTCTCCAACAGTCGAGAATGGTTGTAGAAAATATCTCCAGGGTATGCCTCTCGTCCTGGAGGTCTTCTCAAAAGCAGTGAAATCTGCCTATATGCCACTGCCTGCTTGGAAAGATCGTCATAAATAATA
>MVQR01000281.1 GCA_002067815.1 Syntrophus sp. PtaB.Bin001
GACCAGGAACCAGATTATTGCCTTCCGTGATCCCCGCGGATTCCGCCCGCTGTCACTGGGCCGTCTCAATGACGGCTGGGTCGTGGCCTCGGAAACCTGCGCCTTTGATCTCGTCGGCGCCCAGTATTTGCGGGATGTCGAACCGGGAGAGATCGTCATCATCAATGAAGACGGACTGCGCAGTCTCAAACCGTTCCCACGCATACCCCATTCCCACTGCATCTTTGAACTCATTTATTTTGCCCGGCCGGACAGTCAGATCTTCGGGCAGAATGTCTATCTCTGCCGGAAGCGATTCGGCCATGCCCTGGCTCAGGAATACCGGCCCGATGTCGATTTTGTCATGCCCTTCCCCGACTCGGGAAACTATGCCGCGCTGGGATATGCTGAAGAGAGCGGTTTTCCCTTCGAGATGGGAATGATCCGGAATCATTATGTGGGACGAACATTCATTCAGCCTACGCAGCCCATGAGGGATTTCGGGGTAAGAGTCAAGCTGAATCCCGTAAAGCCGCTGATCGCGGGCAAAAAGATTTTGATCGTCGAGGATTCCATAATCCGGGGGACCACCAGCCGCAATAGGGTCCGCTATCTCCGGGAAAACGGAGCGAAGGCCATCCACATGGCGATCAGTTGCCCCCCGACGCGTTTCCCCTGCCCTTATGGAATCGACTTTTCCGCAAAGGGAGAGCTTCTTGCCGCCCAGACCGGATTAGACGCGGAGATTGCCCGGTTCATAGAACTCGATTCCATGCACTACCTGAGCCTGGAAGGGCTGGTCAGAAGTGCGAACATGAATCCCAATGCCTTTTGCCTCGCCTGCTACACGGGAAACTATCCGCTGCAGCCCGCCGGAGAAATCCGGAAGCTCTGTTTTGAATGACCGGCATACACTGTTTGAGGATAGAGACAATTGGAAATTATCGATTCTCATACCCATTGGGGTCCTTCGGTTTCCATGGGCATTACCGTTACCACAAGGGAGCTTCTGAAACAGGCAGCACAGAGCGGAGTGGATCGGATCGTGATCTTCCCCTTCCCCTCTCAGGCCCTGGCCTATGAACGCATCAACGATGAACTTCTGGCCGAAGCGCACCGGGTACCCCAATTCATCCCCTACTATTACATACCCGACGACCTGCGCCCGATTCCCCGAAGTCGGGGCTTTTACGGCGGCAAATGGCACTGGACAAGGGGCATTCAGGATTGCTCTTCGCAATACGATGTCCTGGACGACCCGTCTCTGCCGGAGTTTCTTGAAAAATCGGCGGATATCGGGTTGCCGCTGATCGTTGAGGAAGAGCTGGAATTTACCGTGGCGTTGGCGAAACGTTCCGGGAAGATCAACATCATCATTCCTCACCTGGGAATGCTGGGCGGTAATCCCCTTGATTTTCTCGCCGCCTTCAAAAAGCATGAGCATGTCTTTTTCGATACGGCTCTTGCCCAGCCGCAAACTATCCGTCGCTTTGTTCAGGAAGTGGGAGCGCAAAGGATTCTCTTCGGGTCGGACATCCCCTTCGGCTCAATGAAAAACGAGCTGCAGAAAGTCCTGTCCCTCCCTCTCAGCGATCGGGAGCGGGAAGCCATCCTCGGCGGCAATCTCCGCCGCCTGACCGGCCTTGCCGTCGGCTCCGACCACCGATAAGCACCATTTTCTTCCTTTGCGCGTCATTTTGCTCCTGTTTGCTTTGGGTATTCCGAGAGCTGGTCGGATAGGTTCAATCAAATCAGGGATGGACCGTGCAAATAAAAGCGCCTTGCTGGCTGGACCTGCAAGGCGCTTTACTTGAAGAACTCAAACTGACCTATACGATCGGAATCTCCTGTTTAAAAGGTGAGATCCAGCTTATTGAGCAGGAGGTAAGTGTCGTCAACCGTGGCATTCTTGTTGGTGCCCTTAAAGTAATCACCGGCCCACAGATAACCGAAGCCTACCGTATAGGTGAGGTTGTCGAAAATCTTGTAGGAAGCGGTCAAGTCAGCTTCCGTACCGTAATTGTGATCAACATAGTCATAGCTGGCCCGATTGGCCGCCGTAGTGATGACATTTGATGGACTGGTTTTATCGGCAACGGCATAGGCTACCGAACCCTGGATATTCCATTTGGGCGTCGGGTTGTATCCGGCGTAAACCTTTAATTCATGGGCGTTAGTTATGGCAATGTAGTCGTAGCCGGTCTGGCCATACAAAGCACCGTTTCCGCCACCCAACATGCCTGCCCACTTGTTGGAATAGTAACCCCACAGAATCAGGTTGTTCTGATTCCAGGCTTTGCCGCCGTCGCTGCCGGAATTATACGTTTTGCTCTTGGGATCCTGGCCGGAAACATAGGCATAGAGGGCGCCAAAATAGGCAGGGCCTACATTGACTTTGCCGTGCAGATAGGCGTTCATTCCTCTCAGATTTCTATCATCGCCTTTGACACCGTTGTCTTCATAATCATATGCTCGACCGGTGTTATAGTTCCATTCAGCTTCCACAAAAACCGGCCCCAATGTAGCCTGTACATAAGGCTGAATGGCCACGTACTCCCTCTTGTAGCCGGCATCCGCACCTGTTCCCGTTATGGCATATGTGGTCTGCGCATTTCGGGTGTAAAAGATCTTCAAGCCGGCACTGCCGCCCTTGAATTTGTAAACGCCGGAAACATGATACCGGTCATAGTCGCCGTCAGCCTGACTGTGATTTGTGCCCCAGTTCACACCGTCAGCAACACTTTCATAAGCCTTTTCAAACTTAAACTCTGTGGTAAAATTACCGAAATATCCGGTTAAAACGATTTCGTCGGCATCTGCATCCTGGTTTGCAAAACTCGTCCCCCAATTGCTGGTAGGCCCACGACCGACCCGGACTTTCCCGTAGGGGATGGCAAAATCGACATAGGCCCGGTCAAAGCTGATGTTTTTGGAGTCATTATTCTTATCATTACCGTATGCGCCACCAGCATTGCGAGTTAGTTCTTCATTTTGATATCTTCCGAACTGGCCCCAGCGTCCTTCCAAGGCATCGAACTGGGTGTTCAAGGTCAATCCTTCGGCGATCTTTAATTGTGTTCCCACTCTCAGTCTCTGCGCAAAGAAAGATACGGTTGTCCGGTCTTCTTTGCTCAGACCCCAGTCATTCGCCGAAGCTCCCAAAGCATAGTAGGAGCCACTGAACTTCACATCTGCTGCGGAGGCGCTCAGGGCGTACCCGACGACCATCGCGACAGCTAGTAAGGCTACTATAAATCTTTTCATTATTCCCTAATTTCCTCCTGAAAAATCATCTCTTTCGATTTATGGTTCCCAACGGGCATTGGCAAACCATCAACATTCACGTTGAACCTGTAAATTTCCGGCCTTACTTCATTGTTAAAATTTCTCCCCAAATTCACCCCCTTTCGCTGCCGCATTCCTTGTAAACTGCCAAGGATTATGTCAATTGCGACGCAATTGCTGCGTACCACCAGGGATGACTTATGTCAAGAATTAATAAGTAGGAATTTGGAGTTCGGCCACAAGCTTCCGTGCCGGCAAATGCGGGCTTCACCCCATCATGGAATTGATAAAACACTCTGTTAATTTTTCTGGTATGTTAAAGAATTGATTAGGGTTTTTATCACTTATCCGTAATCAGTTTCGGCGGCTTTTCTGTAAGGAGCTCTCAAATAAAGCCATCGTTGACGCAACCGTTTTGCGACTTGCAGGCTTCCGGAATTGCTCATATATGTTCCACTCAGACCGAAATCCACCTTTTTTGTATCCCTT
>MVQR01000282.1 GCA_002067815.1 Syntrophus sp. PtaB.Bin001
GTCCTGCCGGAAGAGATTGCGCGGGCCAAGGCGGAACATCCCGGCGCGCCCTTCATCGCCCACCCGGAATGCACCCAGGCCGTATTGAATATGGCGGATTTCGTGGGCAGCACGGCAGCCATGATCGAGTACTGCCGGACATCGGAAGCAAGGGAAATCATTGTCGGAACGGAAATCGGCATAATGACCCCCTTGAAGAAGCAGAACCCGGAAAAAATCTTCATTTCGCCATCGGAAAATCTTATTTGCCATACGATGAAAAGCATCACCCTGGAAGATATAGCAAAAAGCCTGAAAACGATGGAACCGGTCATCAAGGTGCCCGATGCGATCCGCATTCCCGCGAAAAAGGCTCTGGACCGGATGCTGGCTGTCCGTTGAGTGTTTTCGAGACTGAAATCGGCATTGCCATCCCGATCAGGAGAATTAAATTAGTGCGCCACAGGATGACGAAAAATCCTGAGAGTAAATACAAACTGAATTTTTAAATTGAGAAAAATCGTATCTCCCCCAAAAGGACCTGCCGCTCCGGTTCTCCGGATGCTTTACGAAAAGATAGAACAGGGCGTCGAGCAGTTATCGCTGAACAGGCTGCACGGCTCGGCCAACGCCTTTCTGATCGCGGCGCTGTCGGAACAACTCGGCAGGCCACTCCTCGTCCTAAGTCCGACAGAGAAAGAAGCGAAGGAAACCTTCCAGGATCTGTCTCTCTTTCTCGAAGGGAAAAAGGTCTATCTTTACCCTCCCTGGGACATCCAGACCACGGACATGTTCGCCCTGCAGCGCGACGTCGAACTGATCCGGATGGAAGTGCTGGCCCGCCTTCTTGCCGATGAACCGGCCATTATCGTTGCCCCTTTGAAAGCCCTCATGCAGAAGGTCATTCCGCGGGCGGTCCTCGATTCCTATCTGGAGATTATCACGACAGGCAGCGAGCTAAACAGGGACGAACTGGTCGCCAAACTCGTCGCCGGCGGATATCAGCGAATGACACTGGTGGAGAATAAGGGAGAGTTCAGCCTGCGGGGGCACGTGCTGGATATCTTCCCTCCCCTGGAAGACTCCCCGCTCCGCCTGGAATTTTATGGAGATGATCTGGAGTCGCTGCGCACCTTTGACGCGACATCCCAGCGTTCCACCGGTCGGCGTGATGCCTTCGTCCTATCCCCGGCGCGGGAGGCAATCATCTCCGACGACATGCGGCAAAACGCGTTGCGCAACATTCGCTTGCGGGCTGAAGTCCTGGAACTGCCTCGGGGGGTTCGGGACCGTCTGGCCGAAATGATAGAGGCTGGTCTCTCCACATCCTTCAATCCCCTTTTCCTGCCTCTTTTTTATGAATCGCCGGATCAGGCCCTGTCGGCAACGGTCCCGGATACAGGAATCAGTAAAGCAACTCTCCGGCTGGGAAACTTTTTCGATTACCTGCCCGGCGATTGCCTGATTGTGCTGGATGACTCCCTGGCCCTGGCAAATGCCGGGGAAAGCATTGAAAACGAAATCGACCGTTATCTGCTCAAGGCGGGCCGTGAAGGGAAATTTTACCTGGAACGGGAAGCATCGTATGTGACTAAGGCCTCTTTTCTGAAAGATCTGCGGAGTTTTCAGCGGCTCATTCTGGAAGGTCTCGCCATCAGCCGCTTTCCGGAATCGTCCTCAGGAAGTGAAGAAAAGCCGAAAACCTCCAAGACCGAAATTCTTCATTTATCCATGGAAACAGACCCGGGGCTGGGTGTTCTGCACCGAGGACCCGGCAACGAGGAAACACTGCTCTCCCCGCTCGTCGAGCGCATCCGTGGGTGGTTACAGGAAGGCATGCTGGTGGCATTCCTGTGCTCCGGGAAAGAAGATGTGCAGCGAATGCGCCATCTTTTGGAAAATTACGATCTGGCCGTCCGGATGCCGGAGAATTCCCTTATCAGCGAGGCTCTCAACCATTCCGGGCCGGGAGTGCTGAGTCTGCGGGAAGGAAGATTGAGCCGGAGCTTTCTTTTCCCCGACCTGAAACTGGCCGCCATCAGCGAGGAGGAGCTTTTCGGGAAAAAGATAATCGGGAGACGCAGCCGGTCCGTGCGGGAAGGATATTTTCTGCGCTCTTTCGGCGACCTGAAAGAAGGAGATTATGTCGTTCACAAGGATCACGGCATCGGTCTCTACCGGGGGCTGCAGAAGCTGAATGTCGGCGGCATCGAGAACGATTTTCTTCTCATCGGCTATCAGAACGCCGACAAGCTCTATCTTCCAGTGGATCGCCTCGATCAGATTTCCCGCTATATAGGCCCCGATGATTACGTCCCAAAAGTCGACAAGCTCGGCGGTACTTCCTGGGACGCCGTCCGGGAGCGGGTCAAACAATCCATCCGCGAGGTTGCCGAAGAGTTGGTCGCCATTTATGCGGCCCGGGAAGTCATGGAAAGGCGCTCTTTCACCCCGCCCGATGCCGTTTACGAGGAATTCTGCGCCGCCTTTGCCTATGATGAAACGCCCGATCAGGCAAGGGCAATTGAAGACATCTATACCGACATGAACGGCGCAAAGCCCATGGACAGGCTGATTTGCGGCGATGCTGGTTTTGGGAAAACGGAGGTCGCCATGAGGTCGGCCTTCCGCACCGCCATGGACGGGCGACAGACCGCCGTGCTCGTTCCCACGACCATCCTGGCGGAACAGCACTACCAAACCTTCAGCCGTCGCATGAAAGATTACCCGATCCGCATCGAGGCCCTTAACCGCTTCAAGAGCAAGGCCGAGCAGCAGGCGGTTCTCGAAGGGCTCCGCAAGGGGCAGGTGGATATCGTGATCGGCACTCATCGGCTGCTACAGAAGGATGTAAACTTCAAGAACCTGGGATTGGTGATCGTTGACGAAGAACAGCGTTTCGGAGTCGCTCATAAAGAAAAACTGAAGAAACTACGGACGTTGGTCGATGTGCTCACTCTGACGGCCACGCCGATTCCCCGTACGCTGCATCTGTCGCTGGTGGGAATCCGCGATCTGTCTATCATCAACACACCGCCCGAAGATCGGCAGACCATCAAGACCTATGTCCTGGAGTTCAACGAAGAAACCATTCGGGATGCCATCCGGAACGAACTGGCCCGCGACGGTCAGGTATTTTTTCTCCATGACCGGGTCAAGTCGATCTACACCATGGCCCGCTATGTGGAGAAACTCGTCCCGGAGGCGGACATCGGCGTCGTCCACGGGCAGATGAAGCCCAAGGAAATCGAAGACGCCATGGGCCGTTTTCTCCGTCGGGAGTGCAACGTCCTGGTCTGCACGACGATCATAGGTTCGGGCCTCGACATCCCGACGGCCAACACGATAATAATCAACCGCGCCGACCGCTTCGGACTGGCCCAGCTCTACCAGATCCGGGGGCGGGTGGGACGCTCCAGCGAAGAGGCCTTTGCTTACCTCCTTGTTCCCAAGGGAGTGCTGCTCTCCAGGGACGCTCAGAAACGGCTGCAGGTGATCATGGATTTTTCAGAACCCGGTTCGGGCTTTCGGATCGCCTCCAGCGATATGGAGATACGGGGAGGAGGAAATCTCTTGGGCACATCGCAGTCGGGCCATGTCTCGGCGGTAGGTTACGAGCTTTACACGGAGCTGATGGAAAAAACTATTCGGGAAATCAAGGGAGAAAAAATGCCGGAAGAAGAGATCGTGCCGGAGATCAACCTGGGACTTCCCGCTTTCATCCCCGAAGAGTACATGGCTGACGTTCACCGGCGGCTGGTAAC
>MVQR01000283.1 GCA_002067815.1 Syntrophus sp. PtaB.Bin001
CTGTTGTTTGAGACCAATCGAACAACAAAAGGAGGCTCCAAACCATGTCCACATCGGTTCTTTACCATGCTTTCAATCTGAAGGGAATCACTTACAGAACAACCCGCTTCAAGGGTGACGTCATCGAATATTTTGCGGACGTTAAAGAAGAATACATTCGCTGTCCAAAGTGCGGGCAGCGACAATATACCTTTAAGGGCCAGAAAACGCGGAGTTTTCATCTGGGACCTATTGGCCGTAAGAAATGCTTCCTTGTTCTTTCCCTTCATCGAATCAAGTGCAGCACTTGCGGTGCCCTTTGGTGGCCCAGTTTGCCCTTTATGGTTGGAAAACATAGATTTGCCCGATCCTTTGCTCTGATTGTTCTGGATTTGCTTCGATTCGGCACGATTCGCTGGGTTGCCGATTACCTCGGTGTTGGTTGGGATATGATCAAAGAGATTCATAAGTTGAAGTTGCAGCGCCTCTATCGGAACATTCATCTACATAAAGTTCGGTATATCGGTATCGACGAATTCAGCATCCGGAAAGGTCATTAGTACATGACCACGGTGATGGATCTCTCTGAAGGACGAATCATTTATGCCACAGAGGGAAAGGGCAAAGAGGGGCTTTTCCCCTTCCTGAAAAAACTTGCACGCAAAGGAAAAAAACTGCGAGCCGTTGCAATGGACATGGGAATTTCCTTCTTCTCTGCCGTTCGGGAAGCCCTTCCCAATATAGATGTTGTTTTCGACCGTTACCATATTATGGCTCTGATGAACCAAGGCATCGAAAGCTTGCGAAGAGATCAGCAAAAGGAACTTGATGATATCGGAAAGCAAACCCTCAAGGGAAATCGCTTTCTCCTTTTACGAAATTATGATTCCCTGAAGCCAAACCACAAGGAACATCTCGATGCCCTGATGCAGGCCAATCAGCCTCTATTCGTCATGCATTCCATGAAAGAGCAACTCAGACTCTTCTGGAAAATACCGGAGTACCCCCAGGCAGTCACCTTCCTTGACACCTGGTGTAAGGACGCCATACTGTCCGGAATCAAAGAACTCGTCAAAGTAGCCAAAACGCTCTCCGGATACAGAACTGCTATCCTCAATTATTTCAAACATCATATTACAAATGCCGCCCTTGAGGGCACAAACAACAAGATTAAAACTTTAAAAAGACAGGCCTATGGATTCCGGGATATAGAATACTTCAAACTCCGTCTCTATCACCTGCATACCCAGAGTTACTCATTATCCGGATGAACCAAAATTTTTAAGTTTATGAACAAGGAACAACGCGATATATTGAACTTGCTGGCAAGCAAATCAATGAATGAAAGAGATATGGTTGACGTCCTCGGCCGTAGTGCCGTAGACCTCTTCTTTGATCTTGATGAACTGAATTTTTTGGGACTCGTTAAAACCAGACATTTATTTGCCGGGCTAGATACCTGGACTATTACGCCGGAAGGACGCAGGTATCTAAAGTGAGACGGCAATTACGTTATATGTCAGCACAGATATAATAACATATCTGAATAATTGAATAAGATAAATATATTAAGGTAATTACATCAATATTATTCCTGCCCAGCTCTTATGCAAGACGATCAATAGTTGAAAGAATTACTGACTTACCAACTTTACCAACATACTTATCCACAAAATATTCAACAATGTTGTTGATAAGTGCTTTCATCGTGTCAATCGCTTGATCTGTTGCCGCCGGAAATCATGCCCCTATGTGTATAGGTTCCAATTAATTGCAGATTTGACAGACATCTGATTACAATTTCAATTACATATCAAGTGCCCTCGTCGGCTGTGTTACCGGCTCCTCGACATTCGTTATCTTATGCCAGCGGCGCCTGTGCCTTGCCGTTTGGCTGTAATCATTGATCCGGAATCGGCATAATATCATCTTCCCATCTTATACGCCTTGTGCTATAAGGCTTCATGCTTCATCCAATCTCTGTATGCTGGACAGACGCTATGAAATCTCGGAAAGTGCATTCAATTGAAGCATTATTATCTTTCCAGTGTTCAATTCCAGTATTATTCCCACCGTCATAAGCAATCATCAGAACCGTCGAGGCAACCGTTTCAAAGGTATCCAAATAAGGGGCAAGTTTCATCAGGAGCGAGGGAAGGACGGAAAATTGATGAGAAAAGAAATCAAAAATGCAGTTATACCCGATCAGATTGTCGAAATCTGGCAACGACTTGTAGATTCCATTTCAGACTTGCTGTCCGTACCCAGCGTTATGATCAATCGTTTGAATCCAAACGAGCTCGAAGTTTTTCGATCAAATCACAGTCGAGACAACCCTTTCCCGTCGGGAACCTGCATGCCGCTGCTTGGTGTCTATTGCGAAACGACAGCCATAAGGCGGCAAAGGACTCAAGTTGAAGATGCCAGAAAAGATCCCGTATGGGCCGATTCACCAACAGCAAAGGCCGGAATATACTCATACCTGGGCTTCCCCATTTTTTGGCCTGATGGTGAAGTTTTCGGGACCATATGCGCGGTAGACACCAAGGCAAACAAATGGCTTTCACCGTCCGATACCTTGCTGCAAACAGTAAAGGATGCGGTCGAGGCTCATCTGTCCCTTTTGGCCACTACAAACAAGTTGCAGGAAAAGAACGAGGAACTGGAACTCGCCCTCAGCGAGATTAATGCACTTCGAGGACTTTTACCCATATGCGCCCAGTGTGAAAGAAATCAAGACATTGTCCTACGTAAAAAAGCGGAAGAAGAAAAGAAGGTTCTTGAATCTCAATTCCGGCAAGCTCAGAAAATGGAAGCAATGGGCCTGTTGGCGGGGGGTATTGCCCATGATTTTAATAACATTCTGATGCCTATAATCGGTTATGTCGAATTGGGGATGATGAAACTTGCCCCAAGCAGTGAAATCTATAATGACTTGAAACGGGTGCGGGAAGCAGCATCCCGGGCAACGGATCTGATCCGTCAGATTTTGGCCTTCAGCCGCAAACAAGTGATGGATATGCAGGTAATTAACATCAACACGGTTGTGTTTGACTTTAAGAAAATGATCCAGCGGCTAATTGGGGAAGATATCGTGTTTCGGGTATTTCTTGCCCCGGACCTTTACCATGTCAACGCTGATAAAGGGCAAATCGAGCAGGTGTTGATGAACTTAACTGTAAATGCCCGTGACGCGATGCCGGCAGGCGGAACACTGACCATTATAACAGCCAACGTACACTTGGACGAAGCCTATGTAAAACGTTGCGCTGATAATCTGTCACCAGGCCAATATGTTATGCTTGCCGTCAGCGATACCGGCTGTGGCATGGATGCCGCTGTTCGACAACAGATTTTTGAACCCTTCTTTACCACTAAAGAACGAGGGAAAGGCACCGGACTGGGGCTGTCAACCGTTTTCGGCATAATAAAACAACATGGTGGTAACATTGAAGTCAATAGTGAACCCGGTATGGGCACAACTTTTAAAATTTACCTGCCGCAAGCCGGAATCCCGGCTCAAATGCACGATTGCAATTTTACTGAACCAACTTCAAGTAACGGAACGGAAACCGTGCTGGTGGTTGAAGATGACGAACAGGTACGCCATTTTATTTGTAAGAGCCTGAACTTATGCGGCTATAATGTCGTTGAAGCTCGAGATCCGAATGATGCCCTCCGGTTGGTTTCTGAGAATATTGCAATTCCGCACTTATTGCTCACCGATGTGATCATGCCTGAAATGAATGG
>MVQR01000284.1 GCA_002067815.1 Syntrophus sp. PtaB.Bin001
CGCTGTGAAAATCGGTAAGACTGGGTACGCTTACCTACTGAATAAGGAAGGTGTTGTCATCGCCCATCCCAAATCGGAATTTATTCTGGAAAAGAATCTGGCAAAAGAACCTGGAATGGCTGCAATCGGTGAACAGATGCTTGCTCATAAATCAGGAGCTGAAAGATACGTGTTCCAAGGCGTGAAGAAAGTCGCCGGTTTTGCGCCTGTGGAGCTTACTGGCTGGAGTGTCGGGGTAACTCAAAATGAAGATGAATTGCTGGCCTCGGCCACTTCAATCAAGATATTCATAACTGTAATGACTCTGGTGTTCCTTGGCATAGTTGCAGTTTTAGTCCTTTATTTCGCCCGCAGCATAAGCCAGCCCATAAAGAATGCAGTGAATATTCTGAATGATTCAGCCGACCAGATAGCCGCGGCTTCGATGCAGGTCTCTTCAGCAAGTCAGTCCCTGGCAGAAGGATCTTCCGAACAGGCCTCTGCAATCGAAGAGACTTCTTCTTCTCTTGAAGAAATGTCTTCAATGACCAAGCAGAATGCCAGCAATGCCAGCCAGGCAGACAGCCTTATGAAGCAGGCCAATCAGGTAGTCCAGAAGGCCAACTCATCAATGACCTTATTGACTGAATCCATGAAGGAAATCTCAAAAGCCAGTGAAGAGACGTCAAAAATCATTAAAACAATTGATGAAGTTGCTTTCCAGACAAATCTCTTAGCTCTAAATGCAGCTGTAGAGGCCGCTAGAGCAGGAGAGGCGGGGGCGGGATTTGCCGTCGTGGCTGAAGAAGTGAGAAACCTTGCCATGCGAGCTGCAGATGCTGCGCGCAGTACGGCGGCCCTGATTGAAGACACGATTAAAAAGGTAAAAGACGGTTCGGATATTGTGCTTAAGACAAACGATGCTTTTGCGGAAGTAACTGTGAGTTCGGAAAAAGTGGGTAGTTTGATAAGCGAGATTTCCGCCGCTTCCGGTGAGCAGGCTCAAGGCATCGATCAGGTTAATAAAGCCGTGGCTGAAATGGATAAAGTCACGCAGCAGACGGCGGCAAATGCTGAAGAGTCGGCATCGGCTTCTGAGGAATTAAGCGCTCAGGCTCAGCAGATGAAAAATATATCCAAAGAACTGGCTGATATTATCGGTGCAAGTAATGAGTTAGATGGTAAAGTTTCAAACATGTCGCATGTAGCAACAGCAGGTAACGGGCGAAGAGGAGTACTGAAAAAGATGTCGACCCTGCCTGTTACGATGCGAAAACATAAACTGGGAGGGATTTCCTCAAAAAAGGGAGGGCGAGAAGTAAGGCCTGATCAGATAATTCCTCTTGAAGAAGATGAATTCAGGGATTTTTAAGATTCAAAACGTAATTAGCTTCGGGAGTGTATGGACATTCCCTTTGAACAAAAAAAGGGAATGTCCATTTCAAAAGCATCATTTGTTTCTAAAACAAGTAAGACACAGTTAAATATTAATTGGTCAATAATTCACGATTTATTAACTATTTTAATTTGATTTCTTTATTTCTATGAATTCATCTGAACTCAGTGATCGCGATTTTGAGAGAATTAGTCAGCTGGTTTACGCACAATGTGGCATAAATCTGCATGAAGGCAAGAAGGAACTTGTCAAGGCAAGGTTGGGAAAGCGATTGCGGGAGGGGAACTTCCGCTCTTTTTCGGATTATTACAAATATGTAATAACGAAAGAGGGCACGGATGAGCTCATAACGATGATTGATTCAATATCAACGAACCTTACCTATTTTTTTAGAGAAGAACCGCATTTTCATAGATTGAGGACTATTGTCAAATCCTGGTTTGACGCAGCTGGGGCTGCAGGTCAGAAAAGAAGGCAACCGAAATTAAGAATCTGGAGCGCCGGGTGCTCAACAGGCGAGGAACCTTATTCGCTGGGCATCACCGTAAAAGAGACATTAAACGGATTTCCCGCGGATTTCAAGATAATTGCTACCGACATATCAACAAGGGTGCTGAGAACAGCGGTAAATGGGGTCTTTCCAAATGAAAAGGCAAAAAATCTCTCTCCGGAAATATTGAGAAAATATTTTCAACTTGGACACGGGCGATGGGAAGGGTACATCCGGATTAAGAAGGAAATCAGGGATATGATAGATTTTTCAAGGTTTAATTTAATGGAGACTCCCTCCTCGAATTTTATATTTGATATTATATTCTGCAGGAACGTCATGATCTATTTTGATAAGCAAACACAGGCAAGCGTTGTGAATAAGTTTTATAACTGTTTGAATAAAGGTGGATATTTATTTATCGGCCATTCCGAAAGTCTTACCGGTTTGGATCATGCATTTAAGTATATCGAACCAAGTGTTTATCGGAAATAATCTATGAGTGACACAGTCATCGGCATATCGGATTTGAAAGTCAGCAACAAAGCGAATGATGTCCTTGTAACATACGCCCTGGGATCCTGCATCGCAGTGGTTATTTACGATCCAAAGGTCAAGGTCGGCGGCCTTTTACATTATATGCTTCCTGATTCAAATCTGGATAAGGAAAAGGCAAAAGTAACTCCCGGCATGTTTGCAGATACTGGTATCCCTCTGCTCTTTAAGGCTTGTTACAGCCTGGGAGCTCAAAAGAAAAGTATGATTGTAAAAATTGTCGGCGGTGCAAGCATTCTTGACGATGCAAATTTCTTCCGTATCGGTCAGAAGAATATTATGGCGGTTCGAAAGATGTTCTGGAAAAACAATGTACTGATCAATGCTGAAGATACCGGGAGCAACTATAATCGAACCGTGCGTCTTGAGATTAATACCGGTAAGGTTTTTGTCAAGCGTTCCGGCGGTGAATTAAAGGAACTTTAATAATGATAAACCAGTTAATGAAAAGGGTCGATAATTTGCCGGCATTTCCAGCTACAGTTGTGAAGGTGCTGGAACTGTTGTCGCGTGATGATTATTCCATGGCTGAAGTTGCCAAAGTGATAAGTTTTGATCAATCAATTACTGTAAATATCTTGAAAATAAGTAATTCAGCCTACTTCAGCTTCGGCAGACCGATAAAGACCGTCCGTGACGCCTTGGCATATTTGGGAAAAGAGACTCTTATCCGCGCCGTGCAGACGGCAGGGGTGTCGAAATTTTATAAAACTTCAGTCAAGGGATACGTTGCCTCGGCCACAGATTTGTGGGAACACTCGGTTGCAGTGGCCTTGATGTCCCAGATCCTTTCAAAAAAAATTTACGGAGTTGAAAATTCCGTTCTATATACTGCGGCACTTCTCCATGATGTCGGGAAAATCATTATGGGAGAGTATGTCCATGAATCGATTGAAAAGATAAATTTACTCGTCAATCTAAAGCATTGCTCGTTTCTGGAAGCTGAAGAGGTTGTGATCGGCGTTAACCATGCCGAGTTGGGTGGAAAAATTACAAGGCACTGGAATTTACCCCCGGAGATTTGCGATGCGATTTCCTTTCATCATCACCCGGATCTTCTGGAAAAAAACTCGGTTGATATGCAATGGATAGTTTATCTGGCCGATCAGCTGTGCATGATGATGGGGATCGGCAATGGAATTGATGGGCTGGCTTACCGCGGAGTAAGCGAAGTTCTGAAAAAATTCAATCTTCGTGACAAGGATTTGGAAGTCAATATGATGGACTTACTGACTGATCTGCAAAGTGCCAGAAGCGTATTGGACATAATATAGGCGAGGTTTTCAATGCGACGTTTTCGATACGAC
>MVQR01000285.1 GCA_002067815.1 Syntrophus sp. PtaB.Bin001
TTTACAGCGAAAGGATTGCAGCCGATTATTCTTTGCTCACCGTCTGTTCGCTATCATTTGAGAAATATTTTAGAGAAGTTTTTCCCAAACATCGTAGTTATCTCACATAACGAGGTTTCGCGTGAGACATCCATCAAATCATTAGGCATGGTGGAGTTGTAAGATGCAAATAAAACGTTATGAGGTATCAAACGTTCAGGAAGCAATAACGAAAATAAAAAATGAACTGGGTCCGGATGCAATTATTTTGTCAACAAAAAAAATAAGACCTGCAGGAACAAATAAACTGGAGGTTGTTGCTGCCATAGATCTTGATGTCAATGCATTGGACAAAAATACAGCATCTGTAAAAAGTACCCGTAATAATGAAGATATAGACGATGCGTGTCATGAAGATTTGGCTTCTGTCATAAAGGATAATTTTGAAGAATTGAAAAATTATTTCAAGGAATTGAAAAACGATCAAGAGCTAAGAATGGAATTGGCGGAAGTTAAAGATTCCATGAACACATTTTTTGATATTCTAGGTCTGAAAAATAATAAAGCAGGAAATGACGTATCAAATAAAATTTACTATAGTTTGATCGCAAAAGGGATATCAAAAGAGAAAGCCTGGAGACTAGTAGAAATGGTCAAGAAGGAGTCAGTCTTCGGAAAGATTGAAAACTCGGAAGACGGTTTGATTGCAGTCGAAAATCTTATAGGACAGTCTATCCAAGCAGCAAACAATTCAAATAAGGGTAGAAGAATTAAAGTTATTATAGGTCCGACAGGTGTAGGGAAAACTACAACTCTTGCAAAGCTTTCTGCTTATCATGCAATTACGGAAAAGGAGAATGTAGGGCTTATAACTACTGATACATATCGAATTGCAGCCGTTGAGCAATTGAAGATATATGCAAAAATAATAGGGATTCCTTTAGAGATAGCTCAAGGAAACGAAGAGTTTAAAGAATCTATAAGAAAATTTAGGGATAAAGATGTAATCTTTGTTGATACTCCCGGAACAAGCAGTAAAGATATGGTTAGTCTGAGCAAGCTCAATGAAACTTTGAAAACGGAAATTCCGTTTGAATCAAATCTTCTTTTGAGTCTAACGTCGAGCAAAGAATGTATGATGGATGTAGCATTGCGCTACAACATCTTCAATTATGACCGTGTAATTTTAACAAAGGCCGATGAATGCATAAGTGTAGGTTTCCTATGGGAAGTCCTTGATAGAATAGGCAAACCGGTTTCATACATTACAAACGGACAAAATGTTCCTTATGACATCGAAGAAGCAAATCCGCAAAAAATTGCCAAAATGATTATGGGTAAGGCCTTAAATTAATTTTTTAGGCAGAATGTTTACTTTAAAAGTTTCAATAATTTTCTCTGTAATACTTTCGATAACGGCCACATGTAATGAGAGGTAATAGAGTGGATCAAGCTGAATCCCTTAGAGAATTGGTCAGGAAGAGAGCATCGGTAAACTCATCGTACTTACAGGAGATTGAGAGGAAAAAGCCGATATCCGGAAAAAGATCCGAACAAATCAGAACAATCGCAATTACAAGCGGCAAAGGAGGTGTCGGTAAAACAAATATAACAGCTAATCTTGCATGCACACTTGCAAAAATGAATAAAAAAATTCTTTTACTGGATGCCGATGCGGGATTGGCAAATATTGACGTTATCCTTGGCCTTACACCAAAGTATAATTTGCATCATGTTCTTAATGGAGAAAGAAAATTATCGGAAATAATCATACCCGGTCCTAGTGGTATAAAAATTTTGCCTTCTGCATCAGGAATACAAGAAATGACGGATTTGTCCAAAGGGCAAAAATTGACATTACTGGATGATTTCGATTCAATCCAAGATAAATTTGATTTCATGCTGATAGATACGGCGGCAGGTATTACAAGCAATGTCATGTATTTTAATATGGCTGCAAAAGAAATAATTGTCGTTACTTCCCCTGAACCTACGTCACTTACCGATGCATATGCGTTGATCAAAATATTATATCAGCAATATGCAAAGAAGCGATTCAGGATTTTAATTAACATGGTCAGCGGAGCAGCAGAAGCAAATAAAGTTTATCTTCGTTTAAGTCATGCAACGGATCATTTCCTTAATTTGAACATAGAATTTATCGGATATATTCTCCATGACAAGAAGATACAAGATGCCGTAAAAATGCAGCAGGCTTTTGTAGAACTTTATCCAAAATCTCAAGCAAGCTTTTGTGTCAAGAGGTTGGCAGAAAAAATATGTAGTGAAAATCCCGAATATGATGAAAACGGGAACATAAGCTTCTTCGGAGATAGAATCTTAGCAAATGAATGTCAGTAAAAAAGAACGTGACAAAATTATTCTAAAATATCTGCCTTTCGTGAAATTCATCGTTGGCCGGATCTCTTCAAAGTTACCTATAGATGCAAGTGATAAAGAAGATCTGATAAATGTAGGAATTATCGGTTTAATGTCTGCAATCGAAAAATTTGACGAAGGACGAAATGTTCGCTTTGAAACTTACGCTGGAATTAGAATAAGAGGCGCCGTTCTTGATGAGCTAAGAGATAGAGACTGGGTCCCAAGGATTGTACGCAGTAAAGATAACGAAATAGCAAATGCGATTACAACCTTGCAGAAACTACTCGGACGATCGCCAGAAGACTTCGAGATATCGGAACATATGGGTATTACTCTCGATGAATATTTTAAATTGCTTGATGACTCGCGATGTATATCTTTTATCAGTAGTGAAGACTTACCAAAAGATTATTTAGATAGGTTAACTTATACAGATGTTGTCAGTGCTGTAGAAAGCGGAAACGTTCTAGATTTGATTACCGATAACGAATTTAAAAATGAATTAAAGGCTGCAATTGAAATGCTTCCTTATAAAGAACGATTGGTGCTGACTTTATATTATTTTGAAGAATTGACGATGAAGGAAGTCGGTAAAGTTCTCGAACTGACAGAATCAAGAGTGTGCCAATTACATTCTCAAGCAATTTTAAGACTTAAGGCGGCTGTTAAAAAGATGGATTCATGAGAAATATCGTTAAGTCAAATCAAAATCAATAATTATTTATGAAATATGATGTCAAATAATAAAAAATGAAACAAAAAGTTCAAATCGATTTTCTTGATGTTAGCCTATATGAAAAAGGAGATGAAGAAGGAGGAATTGTTTTAATAGATAAACCCTCTTCTGAATCACAATTATATTGTAATAAAAATAGATGGTGGAAATCAAAAGTAATATTAATTGTTTTTTGTTTCGTTGTTGTTTTTATATCTTCAAGTGCTGCTTTTTATTTTTATAATCAACAGTCTGGAAAGCATAAAAGTGCTCTCTGTAACAGGGGATATATTGCTCTAAATAAAACTGAACCAGGGTTTGAGATATTACAGGATTTTATTATAAATTTTAAAGATGTTAATGGAAAAGAAAGAATTTTTGTTTGTGCTTTAGCTTTGGAAACAATTTCCGGAAACCGGTTTATCAATAAAAGTAATTATTTTGAAATTAGAAAATCTATTTACAAAGTACTAAAAAATAATAGTTGGGAAAACTTGTCTTTAATTCGTGAAAAAGGTAGATTGAAAGATGAATTATCATCCATAATTAATAAACAAATAGGAATAAATTTCGTTACTAGAGTCTATTTTACTAAATATTATTTTTTATAATCAGCATTTTTTCATTTGAAAGACCGATTTTC
>MVQR01000286.1 GCA_002067815.1 Syntrophus sp. PtaB.Bin001
CCGGACGTGCCGAAGGCTACCCGTTGCCCTTCACAAGAGATATCAGGATGAAGAGTGTAGTATGACGAAACCAGCCGAGGGATGTTGGCGAGCACTGAAGGGGGGGCCGGTTGACCGGCAAGCGGATGAAGAGACATAAAACACCTCCTGAAAATATATTAAAAATGCACAATTATCATACCTCACATCGAAAAACGTCGCCAGCAAAATCAGCTGTCGGCTTGATTTCCAAGATTCAGTAATCAGTTGCGGAAAAGGAAAAAATATTATAGAAACAGCTGAAAATTAAGAATAATAAAAGATTGTAATGGAGGTCTTTTTTACACATGGAGAATAAGCCCGAAGGCATTCAAGGAGAAGTCGATCGACGGATTATCGATAAGATGTTGATCAGAGGAGAGATTGACCCGGATAAAATGAAAGAATATCTTGATTCTCTTCCTGACGTTTCCGAAAATGCAGAAGAAATCGTAATGGAAATGATTGAAAATGCAGAAGAAGTAAAAGATACTGAAGAATAAAAAAATGATGATTGATTCACACGCTCACCTCGAACTCCGGGATTTTGATTCCGATAGAGAAGATGTCATAAAAAGGGCACGCGATGCCGGGGTTGACGCGATTGTCACAATAGGGATTGATCTTGACGATTGCAGAAAAGCGGTTGAAATTGCCGGAAATCATGACGAAGTATATGCCGCAGTCGGCATTCATCCCCACGAAGTAAAAGAAATCAACAGGCAGACTTATGATCGGATGAGGGAGCTTGCCGTTATGCCGAAGGTGGTGGCATATGGAGAGATAGGACTCGACTTTTTCAAAAATCATTCTCCGCGGGATGTCCAATTACGTAGATTCGGCGAACAGCTTGAGCTGGCGGATGACCTCAATCTTCCCGTAATAATTCACGATCGGGAGGCACATAAGGAAACGATTAATCTCCTGTCCGGATGGAAGGGGGCTAGAAGAGGCGTTATCCATTGCTTTTCCGGAGACTATGCAATGGCTCGTAAATGTCTCGACCTGGGATTCTACATCTCGATTCCGGGGACGGTGACTTTTCCCAAGGCTGAAATACTGCGCGACGTCGTACGCCGGGTTCCGGCTGAAAGTCTCCTCGTGGAAACAGACGCCCCTTTCCTTACGCCTGCGCCCCATCGGGGAAAGCGAAATGAATCGGCATATGTTAAATATACGGCAATGAAAGTGGC
The DNA here is from genome assembly GCA_002067815.1 of Syntrophus sp. PtaB.Bin001. Taxonomy (GTDB): domain Bacteria; phylum Desulfobacterota; class Syntrophia; order Syntrophales; family Syntrophaceae; genus Syntrophus. The sequence continues at coordinate 1,212 of MVQR01000286.1, forward strand.
GGAAATAAAGGAAATGCCCTTCGAAAAACTGGCGGAAATTACCGCACGAAACGCCTGTGAACTGTTTAAAATCGAGATGTAACGTTACTTGGCAAGGAACAGGAAAGGGCCATATTCCGCAATGGGTATGGCCCTTTCCTGTCGGGAGATAATATTTATGAAAAAAAAGGCCGTGGTGGTCTGCGGGGGAGAGATTCGGGATTACTCCTGGTTCCGGGAGAAAATATCCGGCCTGAATCCCTGCAGAATCATCTGCGCCGACGTCGGAGCCCGTCACTGCCTCAAGATTGATGTATCGCCGGAAGTGATTATAGGCGACCTCGATTCGCTGGATCCGGAGACGGAAAAATCCCTCACCGGAATGGGAACGAGGATTTTGAGTTATCCTCCTCAGAAGGATGAGACGGACACGCAACTCGCGCTGCAATACGCACTTTCGCTGGAACCTGAAGAAATAAGCATTTTCGGCGCTTTGGGCGGGCGAATAGATCATACCCTGGCCAATATGTCCATTTTGAAGATTGCTCTGGATCACGGCGTTCCGGCCCGTCTAGTCGATGAATGGTGTGAGATCCTGATTATCCGTGATCGCTGCGTTCTGGAAGGAGAGGAAGGCCAGACCGTTTCACTTTTCCCTTTTTCTTCCGCAGTGACCGGAATAACGCTGCGAGGCTTTGCCTATCCCCTGGAAAACGATGCTATGGAAATCGGCAGGCCTTACGGTATCAGCAATCTGCTGGTCGCAAATCAAGGGGTAATAACGATCGCCGACGGCCTCCTGCTCGTAATTCATTACTATCGCAAGGGGCATTTCCCGCAGGGAGGATGAATCTTCGATGAACAGAATGCCGGCTCGCGTACTGACGATTGCCGGATCGGATTCCGGCGGCGGAGCGGGAATTCAGGCCGATCTTAAAACGATAACCGTGCTCGGCGGTTTTGGAATGAGCGTGATCACGGCGCTGACGGCGCAAAATACCCTGGGAGTCCAGGGAATTTTAGAAGTTCCTGTTTCTTTTATCGAACAACAGTTCGATGCCGTGGCAACTGACATAGGGGTGGATGCGGCGAAGACCGGCATGCTGGTAAACTCTACGATTCTGCGGGCCGTTGCAGCCAAGATACGGCAATACCGTATCGAAAAGCTTGTGGTTGATCCCGTGATGACGGCCAAGGGCGGCGCCCGGCTGATGGGGGATGATGCTTTGGAAAGCCTTATCAATGACCTTCTCCCGCTGGCTTTCGTTGTGACGCCAAATGTTCCTGAGGCGGAAGTTCTGTCGGGCATTGCGATTAATAGTAAGTCTGATATGAGGGAGGCGGCCCGGAAGATCAGGCAAATGGGCGTTCCAAATGTCGTCGTAAAGGGGGGGCATCTATCAGGAGACGCATGTGATATACTCTATGACGGTCAGCGTTATTACGAATATTCAAACATGCGGATCGACACCACCGATACGCATGGGACCGGTTGCACATATTCGGCAGCAATAGCCACCGGGCTTGCATTGGGAAAGACTCTACCCGATGCTCTCGGAGAGGCAAAGAAATATATTCAGGAAGTCATCCGTTACGCCTGGCGAGTAGGCAAAGGGCACGGCCCGACCAACCACGCCGCCCCGCTGCTAAAGGACTTTCATACCAAGTGGGATTCAAAAGTTTAACTAGCCGACAACGAAGCCACCCAGTTAACCGAAGGTCGGCAATTAGGTATCAACTTAAAATGATAATCATGCGATGCGATATACAAGGAGGATAGAAGGAATAAGATGACGCAGTTGGAAATGGCCCGACAAGGCAAGATCTCCGAAGAAATGAAATTATGTGCCGAGAAGGAAGGGGTTGCGCCGGAATTTATCCGCCAGGGTGTAAAAGACGGCAACATAGTCGTCGTTTGCAACAACCGCCACAAGGGAATAGTCCCTCTTGGAGTGGGTAAAGGGCTGCGAACCAAGATCAACGCCAATATCGGGACATCTAGAGATCATGTGGATCTCGACTTGGAACTGGAAAAAGTGAAAATCTGTGCCGCTGCCGGGGCGGACGCCCTGATGGATCTTTCCACAGGCGGAGAAATACGGTCAATCCGCCAGGCCGTTATGAAGGCATCAAAAATGGCGGTGGGGACGGTACCGATATACTCGGCTGCCGCCGAAGCCCTTAACCGCCGTCAGTCCATAATGGAAATGACTGCCGATGATATGTTCCGGGCCATTGAAGAGAACGGAGAGGACGGTGTCGACTTCATCACCGTTCATTGCGGAGTAACGCGTGAAAGCGTTGGTCGCATCGAGGCCCAGGGGCGTCTTCTGGGGATTGTAAGCCGGGGCGGTTCAATTACGGCAAGGTGGATGGATTACAATGATTCGGAAAATCCATTCTATGAACAATATGATCGGTTGCTGGAAATTGCCAGGCGATACGACATGGTCCTCAGCCTAGGTGATGGCCTGCGGCCGGGTTGTCTGGCCGATGCGACGGACCGGGGCCAGGTGCAGGAACTCAT
>MVQR01000287.1 GCA_002067815.1 Syntrophus sp. PtaB.Bin001
CCGGACAATAGTTCCCTTTCCCGGTTCGCTGTCAACCATGAGGGCGCCCCCGTGTCCGCGGACGATGCCCAGCACGGCAGACATGCCTAGTCCTCTACCTGTAAACTTCGTCGTAAAGAACGGATCAAACAGGCGATCGCAGGTTGCGCTGTCCATACCGCAGCCCGTATCGGCAACTTGCAGATCGGCAAACCGTCCTGCATGCGGTTTCTCTTCCAGACGGCTCCGAAGGAGGAAGGCATCATCACAGGAGATTACGCCGGTTTTGAGGGTGATTGTTCCCGGCTGCTTCCCAATTGCCTCGGAGGCGTTGATGACAAGGTTCATAAGGATCTGTTTGATTTGCCCGGCATCGGCTAGTATAACGGGAAACGGACGGCACAGGTCGAGTTGTAAAACGGCTGTTTTCGAGAGTGAACTCTGCAACAAGGGCAGCATTTCTTCAATCAGGGTGCAGAGTTCTACATCCCGGATCAGGAATCGTCCCTTGCCGGAATAGGCGAGCATCTGCCTGGTAATGTCCGCCGCCCGCAAAGAGGAGTTCATGGAGGCATCCAGATAGGCTTGCGCCTTGGATGACGACGGAATCTCCAACTTCACCATCTCAAGATTTCCCATAATGGCCATGAGGAGATTGTTGAAATCGTGAGCGATTCCTCCGGCTAAGATGCCGAGACTTTCCAGCCGCTGGGCATGATGCAGGCGGCGCTCCATCTCGAGCCGTTCTTCCTCCGCTTGCCGGCGTTTCTTTCCCTCCGCGTCCCTTTGAAGTTTTTCTCGGATAACGGGCGCGAGATAATCCGCAATTGCTTCCAGCAAGGAAATATCGCCGGCGTCATAATCCGTCTTTTTATTGGCCGCCATGATATTGCCGATCACTTCATCGTGATCGATAATGGGAACAACCAATGCTCTGGAGATAGGAATGTGCCCTTCCGGTACCGAAAGAGGCGTATTGAGGCAGAGCGTCTTTTTTCCCTGAAGGGCTTGTTCCCAGATGCCTTTCCAGCATTTCCGGGAAAATGAAAGTTGTTTGCCTGCCATTCGGTATTGCTCCGGGACTTCCGTCGTCAGGGAAGAAGAAAATAGGTCGCCTTTAGAATCAATTAATCCGTATAAACCATGGGGGCTTTCCGTAGCTTCGAGGATACAGGCCAGCAGTGCTTCGCCGATCCGGTCATCATCGGAAAGAGTCAAAAAGATCTGGGCGATCCGGTTTCTCACGCTCAGTTCTTTCCGGGTAAAACGTAACTTTTCCTCCATAAGTTTGCGTGCGGTGATGTCCCGTAAATTCCCCGTCAGAGACTCAAACCCGCCGGTATCGTTATACAGGGCTGATCCGGTATTTTCCCACCAGATAATACGGTCCTCCTTGGTAATCGTCCGAAAAACCGTACGGTAGTCCGGTCGCAATCCGCTGCGGATCTTTTCAAAATCGTCGGCCAGCAACTTCCGGTCTTCGGCAAAGACCAGGTCCAGAAAACGTTTTCCCAAAAGTTCGTCGGGGGTGAAACCATAACGGCTGACCTGGGGGCCGATAAAGGTGCAGTAACCATCTGCATCAACGGAATATACAATGTCATGGATGCCGTTGACCAGGTTCCGGAAACGTTCTTCACTTTTCTGGAGAGCCTTTTCAGTTTCCTTCTGCAGAGAGAGATCGACTGTTACGCTGAACAACGCCGGCTCCCGCTCCGGAGTGCACACGGCGGTGTGGACGGAATAAACGGATATTGGGGAGTCGTCTTTTCTTTTTAGGAGCAATTCGCCGCGGGGCATGAATTCTCCCGATTTCTTGACGACTTCGGCAGTCTTTAAAAATTTGTAAAAAAGACCTTTCATGCTTTCCGGGATAATGAGTTCTCCCAGATTCTTTCCGATAGCTTCTTCGGCGGCATAGCCGTACACATCCTCGCTTCCCTTGTTCCAATAAAATACAGTGCCGTCCGGGCGGTAACCCTGGATGGCGAATCCAGGCAGATAATCCGCAAGGTTGTGAAATCTCTGCTCGCTTTCTCGAAGGGTCTCCAAGGCTTCATTCCGCTGTTCTTCAGCCGCAATGGACGTCGCAAGCATAGTCATGATGTGCTTATCATGTTCGTTGGGGGTAAAAAGATCTCGATATAGGACGCCCAGTACACCGACTCGGGAATTCCCGTATTCCACGGCCCGGCCGAGAAATGTTTCAAATTTCCCGGCAAAGGCATCTGATTTTATCTCATCGGAATATGCAATATCCTTCAGGCGGGGAATATGAAGAAACTGCTCGTTGCCTTTTTGGATAAGATCGCGGCAGAGGCGGCTTATCAGGCTCTTGGCGGGATTGAAGTCCGAAGAAAAATTCCCTTGACCGAGAGAAACAATTCTGTCTTCTCGCAGACGTACGTAAAAAGCGAAATTGCCGCCGAGAAAATCCCGGCAGAGTTTGGTTAGTGAGTCGATATTTTCCGGAAAATCGGAACCGAGACTCCTCAAATGCTGTTCCAGCTGTACTTCACGCTCCCTGGCCTGCAGCCATACTTCTTCCCTTTGCCGGAGATCAGCGTTTTCCGCTTCCAGTTCAGCGATGCGTTTCTCCAATTCGATCTTCTTACTTTGGGCGTCCATCGTTTCTTTTCTCACAGGTATTCCAATCTCAGGGGCCATTTTTCATGGAAGCAGGCCGGAACGGCAAGGCTGTCAATCAGTAGCAATTTTTAGTTGAGAAGCAGGGAATTAATTACGGAAACGGTGAAAAACATGACGAATTGTATTAAAGAAACTGTATATTTATACCTTAATTTTTATTAAATTCAATATTTATTTGTCTGAAAATTCCGTTGTTGATGGAAAATAAAAATGATATCTTCCCAATTTGTCTAATTCGGCCTTGAATCATCCGGTAGCTTTAAAATTCTTGAAATATGTCCGAAGAACAAGAACAATAAGATTACAGAGAGTCATTTCACGACGGATATTCATTGCTTTAACGGAAGAAGAAAATGGATAATTTAAAATTAGTAGCCGGAACCGGTGAAGAACGAAGCAAAATCAAGGTGGGAAATGCCGTTTTTGGCGAAGGCCTTGTGATTATTGCCGGGCCTTGCAGTGTCGAAAGCGAAGATCAGATCATGGAAACGGCACTGGCGGTCAAGGCCGCCGGAGCCGACATTCTCCGCGGTGGCGCTTTCAAGCCCCGGACTTCCCCCTATGCTTTTCAGGGATTGGGACTGCAAGGCTTGAAATATCTTGCCAAAGCCGGAGAAGAAGCCGGCTTGCCGGTCATTACGGAAGTGCTGGATACCCGTGATGTCTGCTGGATTGCCGAATTTGCCCAGATGTTGCAAATCGGCGCCCGGAATATGCAGAATTTTTCTCTGCTTAAGGAAGTCGGGAAATGCCGGCGGCCGATTCTGCTTAAACGCGGCATGTACTCCACCCTGGAGGAATGGCTCAACTGTGCTGAATATATCATGAATGAGGGAAACCCGCAGGTTGTGCTCTGTGAAAGAGGGATTCGCTCCTTCGAAACTTACACAAGAAATACCCTTGATTTAAGCGCCATTCCGGCGGTGAAGGAGATCAGCCACCTGCCTGTGATTACAGATCCCACTCACGGTACCGGGAAGGTCAGCCTGATCAAGCCCATGTGCCTGGCTTCCGTTGCGGCCGGGGTCGACGGCATCACTCTGGAAGTGCACAGAAATCCGGCAGAAGCACTCAGCGATAAGGATCAG
>MVQR01000288.1 GCA_002067815.1 Syntrophus sp. PtaB.Bin001
GATGCAGCAATTGAGCACAGAATGGTTGAAGTTCTGATCGAGCGCATCGATTCCCTGGATCAGAAAGAAAAGGAATCTATTAAAAGTACATTCCAAGATTCAGAAGAAAAAGTCATCGTCCAGAGCGCCTTTCCTCTTGCTCCGGAAGATCGGCGGCGGTTGGCCGTCGCTGTTGGGAGTCTGACAGGAAAAACTGATCGGGCAATTGAGTATCGCGAGAATGCGGATTTGATCAGCGGCATAGAATTGCTGGCCCATGGGCGCCAGATTGCTTGGAATGTCAGTGATTACCTGGACAATCTTGAGGCAAGTTTTGACCGGGCGCTTCGCGAAGAAGTCCGGCAGGATCATCCTGAAATACCGCATTCGGAGGAGCAAAAGCCATGAACGGCGATTCCCCTTCCGGAAAGGAATTGAAGTCCTTTCTGGACCGGACCTTTTTAACGATGGATTCCTCTCTTTCCGAGCAGGAAGCAAGGCTGCGGGAAAGGGAGGTCGGTACGGTCAGCTTTGTCGGACAGGGGATCGTGCGGGCCTCGGGCCTTCCCCACGTCCGTTCGGAGGAACTCGTCATTTTCCCGGGAAATGTCCTAGGGTTGGTGTTCAATGTCGATCCTGAGGAAATCGGTATTGTCGCCCTGGATCACAGTGAAGAAATCAAAGCCGGTTCGGCTGTCAAACGGACGGGAAGGGTGCTTGATGTTCCCGTGGGCGAGGGGTTGCTGGGACGGGTTGTGGACCCCATGGGAAGGCCCCTGGACAATCTCGGCGAAGTCGATGCCGCCCGCAGGCTGCCTATCGAACGGGAAGCGCCGGCTATCATGGACCGCGCTCCGGTTACGGTTCCCCTGCAGACCGGGATCAAAGTCATCGACGCCCTGATCGCCATCGGCCGTGGGCAGCGGGAATTGATCCTGGGTGACCGCCAGACGGGAAAAACGGCCATTACTCTCGATACGATCATCAACCAGAAAGACAAGAACGTGATCTGTATTTACTGTGCCATCGGCAAACAGAGCGCCGATACGGCCAGGGTCGTCTCCGTCCTGGAACGCTTCCAGGCCATGCCCTATTGCATTGTCGTCGTCGCCGCCGGCGAGGATCCGCCGGGGTTGCAATACATCGCCCCTTATGCGGCCACTTCGATGGGGGAATATTTCATGGAGCGCGGCAAGGATGTTCTCATCGTTTACGACGACCTGACACGGCATGCCCGGGCCTACCGGGAGCTGTCCCTGCTGCTGCGCCGCCCGCCGGGGCGTGAGGCCTATCCCGGTGATATCTTTTACATCCATTCCCGTATGCTGGAGCGCGCCACCCATCTTCGGGAGGAATTGGGCGGCGGTTCGCTGACGGCGATTCCCCTCGTCGAGACCGAGGCGCAGGACATTTCCGCCTATATCCCCACCAATCTCATTTCCATCACCGACGGCCAGATTTACCTATCCGCCCGGCTTTTCCAGAAGGGAATCCTGCCTGCCGTTGATGTCGGTAAGTCAGTTTCCCGCGTGGGCGGTAAGACACAGCTCCCCGCCTACCGGACGGTAACCGGAGATCTTCGGCTTTCTTACGCGCAGTTTGAAGAGCTGGAAACCTTTTCCCGTTTTGGGGCCCGCCTGGACGAAGGGACGCGGCGCAAGCTTGAGCGGGGATGGCGCGTCCGGGAGATTCTCAAACAGACGCAATACAATCCACTGCCGGTTGCGGACCAGATCGCCGCCTTGTTGTCCGTCACGGGAGGGGCCCTGGACGGCATTTCCCTGGAGGGTGTCGGCGCAGCGGAAAAGAAGGTTCAGGAAGCGGTTCGGGAACAGTTGACCGACCTGTGCGCCCGGATTGAAAGGGGGGGACCGCTGAGTGTCAGCGACCGCAACACCCTGCTGGAATGTGTCGAAACCGCGCTGGCTTCACCTTTGGGGAGGCGTCAGGATGCAGACCACTGAGGCGCTGAAGCGGAAAATATCGACTACCCAAGACCTGCAATCAGTCGTCCGGACCATGAAATCCCTGGCTGCGGTCAGCATCCGTCAGTACCAGCGGGCGGTGGAATCGCTGAATGAGTACAAAAAAACTCTGGAAATGGGGCTGGAGATAGCCCTGAAAGATTGGAGCATCGATCTGCCCTTTCAGGAGCCGAAGCTCCCGAGCCGTTTCGGAGCGATCATCTTCGGGTCGGATCAGGGACTGTGCGGTCCGTTAAACGCCCTGATTGCGGCCCATGCCTTGCAGGAGATGCATAAAATAGGCGGTCCGGAAAATCGGACGGTTCTGACTGTCGGGATGCGCCTGCAAGGGCATCTGGAAGATGCCGGTCAGGGTATCTTTGAATGCCTTTCGCCTCCGAGTTCCGTGGCCGGCATCACTACTCTGGTCCAGGAAGTGCTTCTGATCCTTGAAGAATGGCGTTTTCACCTTCAAATCGAAACGGTTTTCCTTTATTATAACGAGTATCTGTCCGGTTCCTCTTATCGCCCCGCCACCCAGCGTCTTCTGCCGGTGGATGCCCTGTGGCTGAGGGAAATCAGGACCCGGAAGTGGCAGTCCCGCACGCTGCCTATCTACCGGATGGACTGGGATGACCTGTTCGCCTCGCTGGTTCGGGAATATCTCTTCGTTTCCCTTTACCGGGCCTTTGCCGAATCCTCAGCAAGCGAGAATGCCGGCCGCCTGGCCGCGATGCAGACTGCGGAAAAAAATATCGAAGATCGGGCTGAACTACGCTTACCGCTCGCCGTGCCACTAGATCTCTGAACTCTCTGTGGGTATAGTAGTTTTCCCCTGCTGCCAGGGGAATCGGTATGGTAGCGGAAAGACGGCTCATCCCCTCCATATCATGGATAGAAATAGGTTCCTCGAGGAAGGTGAGGTCAAAGGCTTCAAGATCCCCTGCCAGTTGCAGAACCTGCGCTACAGTGAATCCCTGGTTTGCATCCACCATGATGCCGAGATCCGGGCCTAGGGTTTTCCGCACCGCTTCCAAGTTCTCGAGGTCCTGCTTCCGGCCGTAGCCGATCTTCATCTTCACCCCTTTAAACCCCTGGTCAGCATATCGCCTGGCCTCTTCGGCGCACTCCTTAGGGGTAAGGGGACGGCCTTCCCTTCCAAAGAAGCCGGAGGCGTAGGCGGGAATGCGGCTCAGCACCCTCCCTCCCAGGAGTTGATACACCGGAGTCTTCAAGATCTTGCCGGCAAGATCCCAGAGAGCCATCTCGATCCCCCCGATGGCAGATACGATGGCACCCTTTTCCCCAAACGCGTAGGCTCCCGTGCCGTGCCCCAGCATTTTCTGGAAAAGCCGTTCACGGTCGAAGGGATCTTCTCCTATCACTAGGGGCTTCAATTTATAGTCCACCAGGGCCTTGAAGGCGAGAACACCTCCCCCATGCACGGGTCCGATCTCGCCGTACCCCACAGTACCATCGGAAGCCGTTAGCCTCAGGATGACGGTATCCCAGCTATGCCATACTCCTGTAGCGTCTCGGGCGGGAACTTCCAGGGGAAAAGAAAGAGGAATCGCTTCTACATTGACGATCTGCATAGCCGCATCGTACCCTTTCTTTCAAACCGGCGCAACCCAGATGGCCATCGAGGATGCGATGATAAAGAGGCAGTTGTTTGTTCGAAATAAGTCCGAGCAAGCTGAAAGGGGAGCCTCACGGACCTCACGGCGCCGGGTTCGTTACCACCCGCTTCAGGATGTCCGGCCGATC
>MVQR01000289.1 GCA_002067815.1 Syntrophus sp. PtaB.Bin001
GTCATAAGTTAGAGGATTTCGATTTCATGCGTCAAAGAAGAATAGCCAGGGAAATCGCCCTGCAGGTTCTTTACAGTTTGGAAGTTGTACAAATGGAAGCCGGTGAAGCTATTGAGCTATACTGGGATCATCACGATGCGCCTATTGATGCCAGACCATTTTCCTCCGTTTTGGTTGAAGGAACATGGAAAAATCGGGATCAAATCGACAAGCTCATCGGCAGCTGTTCCGAAAATTGGTCCATTGCCAGAATGTCCAAGGTCGATAAAAGCATTCTTCGCATGGCGGTTTTTGAACTATGCTTCTGTGATGATATACCTCCCAAGGTAACGATGAATGAAGCAATTGATTTAGGCAAGGTTTATGGCTCGGAAAATTCCGGTTCTTTCATCAATGGAATCCTTGATGCTCTATACGTAAAGCTCAGTAAAAAGGATGCGTGTATAAATGTCGAAGGGGTTTCAGACATTTCCGAATAGCAAGTCATGCTTCGAGCACCATAATGAATATAACGCGAAGAATCTTCATATTATCATACAATTCGCACACGACAGATTTATTGATATCTTTATCTTCCTGTATTTTCCTTTAACTTCTTTGGCTATTTTGAAATGATGAGCGGCTTGAAGTAAAACCGCAATTATCTACCTTCTCTAATTCAATTAGATTCATATTCATTTCCGTATTTTCTGAAGAATATCCATTTTTTTCGTATGATGTTTTCCCGAAATTTGAACGGCATTTGCGAAAAAGATGCAGGCTTATTCCGTGTTGAATGCAGTATCGTAATATGCTAAAGAAATTCCCACTTTTAATACTGGAGTGCCTTAATGAATACAAAATACACGCCTCAGGAAATTGAAGAAAAGTGGCAAAAATATTGGGAAGAAAAGGAAATCTTCAAGGTAACGGAAGATCCGACAAAAAAGAAATACTACCTTCTCGAGATGTTTCCTTACCCCTCAGGCAAGATTCATATCGGCCACGTTAGAAATTATACGATTGGAGATGTAGTTGCCCGCTACAAGAGGATGGAAGGGTATAATGTCCTGCACCCCATGGGTTGGGATTCCTTTGGTATGCCGGCGGAAAACGCCGCTATTGAAAGAGGCATCCATCCCTCTGTATGGACTAACGAGAATATCGCCCACATGAGGCAGCAGCTCAAGCGGATGGGATTCAGTTATGACTGGGAGCGCGAAGTCTCGACTTGTGAACCCGAGTATTATCGATGGGAACAGCTCTTCTTCCTCTGGATGTATGAAAAGGGCCTAGTCTATAAGAAAACGTCCAGCGTGAACTGGTGCCCCAAGTGTGAGACAGTTCTGGCAAACGAACAGGTGGAAGCCGGCCTCTGCTGGCGTTGCGGTTCCGAAGTAACCGAAAAAATTCTCGATCAGTGGTTTTTCCGCATTACCGCATATATTGATGAGCTCCTGGAAGGATGTGACCGATTGACGGGGTGGCCGGAAAGAGTGCTGACCATGCAGCGAAACTGGATCGGCAAGAGTTACGGCTGTGAGGTTTCCTTCCCAATGGCGGATGGTCAGGGAGACATCAAGGTCTTTACCACCCGTCAAGATACTCTGTTCGGCGCCACGTTCATGCTGATTGCCGCTGAACATCCTCTGGTGATGGAACTGGTCAAAGGGAAATCCGTTGAGAAGGATGCAAGGGCGTTTGCGGAAGAAGTCAAGAAACAGGACAAGCTGATGCGGACGTCTGATTATTATGAAAAACAAGGATTGTTTCTCGATTGTTACTGTATCAATCCGTTGACCGGCTGGCAGATGCCGATTTTTGCAACCAATTTCGTTCTTGCCGATTACGGCACCGGCTGTGTGATGGCCGTGCCCACTCATGACCAGCGGGACTTTGAATTCGCCGAAAAATTCAATCTCCGCAAGGTGGTGGTCATCTCTCCCCCTGGCAAGACTCTTGACCCGGACACCATGACGGAAGCTTATGTCGAAGAAGGAATACTGGTCAATTCCGGCCCCTTTGACGGTATGGAAAATCTCAAGGCCCTGGATGCGATCGCCGATCATTTGATTTCCCTTGGAAAAGGTAAAAGGACCATCCAGTACCGGCTGCGGGACTGGGGTATATCTCGGCAACGATACTGGGGGGCTCCGATTCCCATGATTAACTGTCCGAAATGCGGCACGGTACCAGTTCCAGAATCCGATCTCCCCGTTGTGCTGCCCCGAGACGTTGAATTTTCCGGCGAAGGGGGATCACCTCTGGCAAGGCATGCCGCCTTTTTGAATACTACCTGCCCCTCCTGTGGCGGCGCCGCAACACGAGAAAGCGACACAATGGACACTTTTGTGGAATCCTCCTGGTATTTTGAGCGCTACTGCTGCCCCCGCTTTACGGAAAAACCAGGTCTTAACCGACAACAGATCGATTACTGGATGCCCGTGGATCAGTATATAGGAGGTATTGAGCATGCCATTCTGCATCTTCTTTATGCCCGTTTTTACACCAAGATGCTCCGGGATTTCGGACTTGTGGGAGTTGACGAACCTTTCACTAATCTGCTGACTCAGGGAATGGTCTGCAAAGAAACGACACGCTGTCCCGAGCACGGTTATCTTTTCCCCGAAGAAGTTCAAGAAGGCAGGTGCGTTCATTGCCAGGCCGAAGTCATTGTCGGCAAGACGGAGAAAATGTCCAAATCGCTGAAAAATGTTGTCGATCCTGATTATCTGATCCGTCAGTATGGGGCGGATACGGCCCGGATGTTCTGTCTTTTTGCCGCACCGCCGGAAAAAGATCTGGAATGGAGCGATCAGGGAGTCGAGGGGTCATTCCGTTTTATAGGTCGTACCTGGCGCATTGTCGTCGATTACCTCGACGATCTCAAAGAGGTAGCTCCCTTTGCTGGTGGCGAGGAACTGGAAGGTGAACTGAAAAACATCCGGCGAAAGACTCACCAGACAATCAAAAAAGTCCGTGACGATATCGGTGAACGTTTTCACTTCAATACGGCAATCAGTGCAATTATGGAACTGGTCAATACCCTGTATGCCTTCCCCCGTCCACAGGCAGAGGACCGAAAGGCTCTTGCCGTGATCAGAGAAACCATAGAAGCTATTATTTTACTGCTATCACCGATCGTACCGCATCTTACCGAGGAACTCTGGCAGATGTTGGGGCACGAAGGAACCTGTCTGGCCGACACGCCTTTGCCTATTTACGATCCCGACGTTGCTGCGGAAGACGAAATTACCATTGTCATCCAGGTAAACGGCAAAGTCCGAAGCCGCATCACGGTAATGGCAGATGAAGATGTCAAAAGGATAGAAGCGTTGGCAATTAGTGATGAGAAAGTGTCGCGATTTGTTGAGGGAAAATCTATAATTAAACAAATTTATGTCCCCCGAAAAATACTTAACATTGTCGTGAAATAATTAGAGAGACAAAGGCATAACCAGATAGGTCACGTTTAACTTTTGCGGAAAGAGCGAAAACATGAATTATAAGAAGGGCTATCGATTAGGTTGGCTGAAATTGTATCTGTTACTGCTGCTTGTTACTTCAGGATGTGGTTATCATTTTGTCAGTGGTGAAGACAGCATCGATCCCCGCATCCAGCGGGTATTTGTGGACTCTTTCGTAAACAGGACCAGTGAGGCCGGCATCGAAAATCTATTTCGCAGTGCGTTTATTGACCAGATACTTCGAGGAGGGCGCTTTCAACTTGC
>MVQR01000290.1 GCA_002067815.1 Syntrophus sp. PtaB.Bin001
GTCGTCAGTCTCCCTTCTTTCAGATTTTCAAAAAAGGGATAAATCATGGTGAACTGTTTGCCCTGAAGAGGCCACATATCCATCGAAGCTGCATATTTGCCGTCTGTTATACTCATTATTCCATATCCCTCCCGTAAATTAAGACTGTGTGTGCAGAGATCAAGCCGCTCAGATTATGGGTCAGACCAATTCTTGCCCCCTCAACCTGTTTTACGGCATCGCCCCTTAACTGATGCATGATTTCGATTCCCTGGCGGATTCCTGTTCCTCCGAAGGGATGTCCACAAGCCAACAAACCTCCATCCGTATTGACTGGCACCTGACCGCCGAAGTCGGACTGTCCTTCTTGTGTGAATGGTCCGCCCTCACCTTTTTTGCAGAAACCGAGTTCTTCGACTTCAACGATCTCAGAAATGGTGAAGCAGTCATGGGTCTGGGCTACATCGATATCCTGAGGGGTCACTCTGGCGTGTTTATAGGCGTTCTGTCCAACAATTCTCAAAGTGTCCCACGTGGACCAGACTCCATTGTTGAAATTGGCCGACATCTGGTGCTGGGTCCCCTGCGCGCTCCCTCTAATATAAACAAGGGGTTTGTCGGTCAGATCCTTGGCCTTTTCTTCACAGGCAAGGATAATCGCTGCCGCGCCGTCCGTAACGGGACAGCAATCCGTTAGCTTCAACGGACGGACGATCGTTCTTGAAGCCATCGCCTCTTCAAGGGTAATCGCTTTCTGCATCTGACCCTTTTTATTGTTCAGCCCGTTGCGGCGATTCTTGACCGCGACCATTGCCAGTTGTTCTTCCGTCGTGCCGTAGAGTTTCATGTGCTGTTGTGCGACCGTGGCAAACGCAGGAGGCGGCAATCCCATCCCATTCGTACAATCAAATTCGTGATCGCATGTTCCTAACTCGCTGAAAGGAATTTCCCAACGCTGAGGCATATAAAGTTTTTCCACGCCCACTACCATGATGACGTCGGCTTTGCCGCTGCGAATCATCGCATCGGCTACGATAATGCCGGTGCTGCCGGTAGCGCAGAGAAGTTCGACACGGCAGCAGAGGTTTACGGGCTTGATACCCAGACATTCTGCAGCCTGCGGCGCCAGGTGTGTCTGAAAGGAACAGCGCTCCGTATGGCATGCACCTACGATAAACCCATCAATATCCTTATTTTTGACAATCGGATTATCGTCGAAACAAGCCTTACCGGCCTCCTGGATCATGTCTCTTTGAGTTGCCTGACGAACACCCCACATGTTTTGCCCGCCGGCAATAACACAAACATTTCTCATATAAGCTCCCTCCTCCGATCCTATTTCTTTTTTTCTTCAATAATTAATAAACTTTGCCCTCTTAATAGACGGCACTTTTATCTTCGTCTGCTTACTTGAAATTCGGGCGGCGTTTTTCAACAAAGGCTCCGAATCCTTCGCGCCGGTCATCACCGGTAAATACCAAGATGAAATTCTTTGTCTCGAAATCCAACGCTTCACCAAGATTCATGTTCAGACCCTGGTTTACGGAATTCTTGATTATAGATAGTGCCAGTGATGATTTAACCTTCAGCTTTTTCGCCAGTGCCTTTGCCTCATCCATAAGACCTGACAGGGGAACAACCTTGTTGACCAAGCCACACTGGCAAGCGGCATCGGCATCGATGATATCGCCCAGCATGAGCATTTCCTTTGCTTTGGCAGCTCCCAGCAAGCGGGGCAGGCGTTGAGTTCCACCGCCACCGGGGATGATTCCCAGGTTTATTTCCGGAAGTGCGAATTTGGCAGTATCAGCCGCAATCCGAAAATCACAGGTCAAAGTCAACTCGCAGCCACCACCGAACGCCAAACCGTTAATTGCGGCAATCGTCGGCTTGCTTATATTTTCAAGGGCACGAAATGCGCTCCCCGACACTTGGCAGAATCGATACATCGATACCGGATCCAGATCTTTCATTTCATTTATGTCAGCCCCGGCTACAAAAGCCTTATCACCGGAACCAGTTATTATAACCACTCGGACAGCTGGGTCTGCTTCCAACTCGGCCGCAACCTGCCCAAGTTCAGCAAACATCTTGCTATTCAACGGGTTGACTGGTGGCCTGTTTAAAGTAACCGTTGCGATCCCTTCCTCAACTGTGAGATTGATGGTTTCATACATAGCTTTTCCGTCCTTTGTCTTGAGTTAGTAGTTACATCAACCGGCATATGCTTGCGTCCCGACGTGCCGGCACGGATTGCCCTTAAAGCGCTCACCTTAAACTACTCTCTTTTCACCTCCATATTATTCCCCCTTTTTTTTAATATATTTAAGTCGTAATTATTTAAATAGAGTATGCAACTTATTAGAAGGTCTTGAGACATATCCTCCTTTCTGAAATTATTATTATGTACCTTTAACTTGATCATAACGCAAAAAATATGCCTCTAAAAATTGAAGTGAAAACTCTGAATATGCCTGATGGGACTATAAGATGACGGCGTATTTTACGGTAAATATGTATTGATTAATTCATAACTGAATCGTTTTATTCGATACACCGGTAAATTAGTAAATTAAAGGATTCCAATCAAGTTATTTTCGACTCAGTCAAACCGACGATGATTCGATATGAACTTAGCAGATGTGTAAATTTGCTGAATTCAAAAATATTTTTATGTACTGCATAAAAATCATTTCCATTAATAAGATCAAGTGGTTGTTATATTTGATTAATTGAAGTCTGAAAGCTGGTGACAGGTTTTGACGGGCAGGATGCTGAATTATTCCTAATATCAAACAACTGCTTTATACATAAACAATATCGAGAGGCGTCTTCACTATCCTTTGCAGGCCGTTTTTACGCACTACGAAATCTACTTCGATCCCTACCGCCCCTTCATGGGGAATGATGAATTTGGGCTCAATTGCCATGACCATGCCCTCTTGAAGCATCATATTTTTTCGAGCTGTAAGTATAGGCAATTCATTGATTTCCAGACCCAGTCCGTGACCTATGAAAGCCACCTGTCCTTCGTCGTAACCCATAAAATACTCTTCCAGCTTCGCTCTTTTCACGCGTTCCAAGGCTCTTGCATAGACTTGCATGGTATCGACGCCCTCTTTTGCAAAACCCATGATGTCTTCAATTATATCTCGTGATATTTCATATGCCTTCAAGAAACACTTTCGCATCTTTCCAACAACAAAAACTCTGGTTTCATCGGTCACATATCCATTATAACCGCCTCCATAATCAACGATAACGGGCACGCCCCTCTTAACGGTATTTACCGATGCTCCTTGTCCAACCGCAGGCGTAAGGCCTAATCCCGATATCGGCACGTCGGCGCCTGATGCAACGGTTGAGGGGTATCCATGAGTTACTAAGCCGCACATCATTTCATTATTTAATCCCCTCATGCGCAGCAATCCCTGGTGTCCTGCCCGCCTCCCCTCCGCCACCAATTCCGCCTCGATATCTACCTCTCTCATGCCTTCTTTCACAATATCTTTAGCCCTGCTAAAAACATGGGATACAATCTCCCCTGATTTCAAAATCTGATCAATTTCAAATTCACTTTTTATCATTCTCACCTGTTTTACGAGAGGAGTGATATCTGCCATATTTTCATAACCAAGAATCGATCTCCATTTTTCAAAGAGAAGAACAGGGATTACGTCGAGTTCCATGGCACCGGTGCCTTTCAGCACATTTTTTTCCCTGAGGAT
>MVQR01000291.1 GCA_002067815.1 Syntrophus sp. PtaB.Bin001
GGGAGGGAGGGTATGTCTTCGACATCGCATTCACCTCCGTGCTCAAACGGGCGATCAAAACCCTCTGGATAGTTCTTGAGGAGATGGATCTCATGTGGATCCCCGTCTTGAAAAGTTGGCGACTCAACGAGCGCCACTACGGCGCGCTTCAGGGTCTCAACAAGAGCGAGTCTGTCGCCCAATTGGGTGAGGAGCAGGTTAAGCTCTGGCGTCGCAGCTACGATGTGCCGCCTCCGGCACTGGAACTGAAAGATCCGCGTCACCCGTGCCATGACCCGAAATATGTTGGCCTCCATCCGGAGGATCTTCCGGCAACAGAATGTTTGAAGGACACAATATATCGTCTGTTGCCGTATGCACAGGAAAACATCGGGACTGCCATAAGGGATGGAAAACGGCTGCTTATCGTGGCCCACGGAAATACCCTGCGGGGCATGATCAAATATGCAGAACGTATCCCTGATGAGGATATTGCAGAGCTGAATATTCCTACTGCGATACCCCTGGTATACGAGCTCGAGGACGATATGACGCCGATTCGAAGATTCTACCTCGGCGATCAGGAAGCGGTGAAAAAGTCGGCTCAGTCCGTCGCAGACCAACTGAAAAAACAATAGAGAGGAGGAAGACAAATGGCTGAGATCATGAAGGTTACCGGAAGGGAGATCCTTGATTCGCGGGGCAATCCCACCGTCGAGGCGGATGTAATTCTTGAGGACGGAAGCATGGGCAGGGCGGCGGTTCCATCCGGCGCCTCCACGGGCGTTCATGAGGCGGTTGAATTGCGCGATGAAGAGAAAAACCGCTATCTTGGAAAAGGAACCAGAAAAGCCGTAGAGCACATCCGCAATGAAATCGCGGCGGAGATAGAAGGCATGGATGCCTCATGCCAGGAGGAGGTCGATTTGAAGATGATTGCCCTGGACGGTACAAAAAACAAAAGCCGCCTCGGCGCTAATGCGATCCTTGCCGTCTCCATGGCCGTGGCGCGCGCCGCCGCTCAATCGCATATGATGCCGCTCTATCGTTATCTCGGCGGCGTGTCTGCGTCGCTCCTTCCCGTTCCAATGATGAATATCATGAACGGGGGACTCCATGCGGACAACTCCGTCGATTTTCAGGAATTCATGATTGCTCCCTACGGCGCGTCCAGTTTCGCCGAAGCCCTCCGGATGGCATCCGAAGTTTTTCATACCCTCAAAGGCGTTCTGAAATCGAAGGGATATTCAACAGCCGTCGGGGACGAGGGCGGTTTTGCGCCGAATCTGAAATCCAATGAAGAAGCGATCGAGGTGATCCTCGAGGCGATCGAGAAGGCAGGCTACAAGGCCGGAAAGGACATAGGTCTCGCCCTTGATCCCGCGACAAGCGGGTTCTACGATAGCCGGGAGAAAAAATACATCTTTCGGAAATCGGACGGCAGCGCCCATGATTCCGCGGCGATGGTGACGTTCTGGGCGGAATGGGTACGCCGTTACCCGATTGTCCTGCTTGAAGACGGGATGGCGGAGGACGACTGGGAAGGTTGGAAACTCCTCACCGACACTTTGGGAACGACGGTCGAACTCGTCGGAGACGATCTCTTTGTCACCAATACCGAGCGACTGGGCCGTGGAATCAGGGAAGGGATCGCGAATGCCGTCCTTATTAAAGTGAATCAGATCGGCTCGCTTACCGAGACCCTTCAGACGATGAAAATGGCTGCCGGTGCCGGATATGCCGCCATGATTTCCCACCGGTCCGGAGAAACGGAGGATACCTTTATCGCCGACCTCGTCGTGGCGACGGGGGCCGGTCAGATCAAGTCGGGGTCCGCGAGTCGGACCGAGCGTATCGCCAAATATAATCAACTGCTGCGCATCGAAGAGGATTTGGGCACAGCTGCCAAGTTTGCCGGTGTGGGAGCGTTTCGTGAGAAAAAGATCAGGGAATACGTCCCTGAGAGGTGAGAAGAGTTTCCATCAAAAAGGAGGCAGAGTCATGAAAATCTTGACAACACCGAGAATGGAGCGCTGCATCGGCTGCCATTCCTGTTCTCTTGCCTGCGCCAGGCTCGTGCACAAGAACCTATCCTGGGATACGGCCGGCATTCGCATCAGGTCATCAGGCGGATTGTCGACAGGGTTTGAGGCGAGAACCTGCCTGGCCTGCGATCCGGCTCCCTGCGCCGATGCCTGCCCGACAGGAGCTTACACGCAACGCAAAGGCGGCGGCGTTGTCGTACGCAAGAATCTCTGCATTCGCTGCGGGGAATGCGCGCGAGCTTGCCCTGTGGATGCCATCTATCTCGATGAGACCACCGAGCCCTTTGTATGTATCCATTGCGGACGGTGTGTCCCTTTCTGCCCTCATGACTGCCTTGAACTTGCCGAGATTTCAACCGTGCGAGCTGTAACGGAAGGAGGCGCATCATGATTCGAGATTTCTTCAGAGTGCTTCTTGTTGACCTGGTTACCGGCCGTGGCAATGTGGAAACTATTGAAGGGAGAGACACGGTAGCCGGAGGCAGTGGACTTGCCGCCCTCCTGTTCAGTAAGTATGGCCACCCGGACAGGCCGTGGAATGATCCCGACCAGCCCCTTATATTTGCCATCGGGCCGCTTACCGGTTACTTCCCTTTAATGAGCAAGACCGTCTGCGCTTTCAAATCTCCCTATCACGATCAGTATGCGGAGAGCCACGGAGGCGGACGCTCCGCTTTATCCATTCGCTTTGCAAACCTTGACGCCCTTGTCGTCACAGGAAAGGCAGAAACACCATCCTGCGTGATTGTCGGTTCGCGCCACCTGGAGGTAAGAGACGTCTCTTATCTGTGGGGCAAGGACGTTTTTGAAACGGGCAAGATGCTGCGCAGCCTGTACAAGGGTGCGGGACACCGGAGCAACCTGCGCATCGGGCCGGCGGGTGAGAGCGGGTCGGCCATGGCGGAAATCAACGTCGATACCTATCGCCATTTCGGAAGACTCGGCGGCGGAGCGGTGATGGGCAGCAAAAACCTCAAGGCCATCGTGATTCATGGCGATGCGGTTTTCCCATTGCCTGCTTCGAAAGAGTATCCGAAGGTCTTTCAGGAAGTCTATACAAAGCTCACCGATACCGACATGATGAGCAAGTACCACGACATCGGCACACCCATAAACATGGCAGTGCTGAACGAACTGAAGATGCTGCCCATCCGCAACCTCCAGCGGACGACCGATCCCGCCATCAGTAACATTACGGGAGAGCAGTTTGCGGAACAGACGCTGCTCAGGAATTCCGCCTGCGCGGGCTGCCCGGTGGGGTGCATCCACATCGGGTTTGTACGGGAACGCTTTCAGAAGGAGCACCGCTATCTCTATCGCCAGGTCTCCTACGATCACGAGCCGATCTTTGCCGTAGGAGCGATGCTCTCGGTCGATAATAGCTTCGCTGTCCTCGCGATCATCGACATCGCAGAAAAGATGGGACTCGATGTCATGTCGGCAGGCGTCGCCCTCGCCTGGGCCACGGAGGCGACTGAGAAAGGGGTCATTTCGGAAAAAGAGACGCTGGTTCCCCTCGCGTTCGGCGACAGCGAAGGATACAAGACAGCGATGCAGCATCTCGGAGAGGGTTCAAACGATTTCTATCGTCTCCTTGGACAGGGAACGCTGAAGGCGGCGGAGCACTATGGCGGTAAGGAATATGCCTGTGTGCTCGGCCAGGA
>MVQR01000292.1 GCA_002067815.1 Syntrophus sp. PtaB.Bin001
GAACTATCCAGAGGGTTTTGATCGCCCGTTTGAGCACGGAGGTGAATGCGATGTCGAAGACATACCCTCCCTCCCGCAGAAGCCGTCCGGCCTCCCGGGCCTCCTCGATCCCCTTTTCCGAAAGCGGCACATCGGTCCAGCCGGTAAATCTGTTTTCCTTGTTCCAGGTGCTTTCCCCATGTCGCAGCAATACTAGCTTTTTCATTTCCTTTCCTCCATCATCACCCGTTAAAGGGTCAGGTCGAGAATCTCCATGGCGTGGTTCGTCTCGAAGTGCTCCCGCGACGGTCCCCGGGTCAGAAGTGCGATTTTTCCCTCAAAGCCGAGAGCAGTGACTTGCCTTTTGACATAATCATTCCAGTTTTCAGGCATTGGAGATTCGTGTACCGGGTGGACGCCTGAGGAGAACAGGAGCCGCTGGCAGGTCGCTTCCTCGGAACTCACAGCCACGGTCCAGACGGGAAAGCGGAACCTGGCCATGCTCAGCGCCGTGGCGCCGCTCCTTGTCGGGACAAACACGGCTGCCGGAGTTACGTATTCGAAGCACGCTTCGACGCCGACTGAGATAAGATGTTCCAAGCGAATTTTACTTCGGATATCAATTCCTTTGAACATCGCTTTTACCGCCGTCATGGGCCGCTGCGCTTCCGTGGACAAGGCAATTTTTGCCAACATCTCAACGGCGTCCACCGGATACTTTCCCATTGCGGACTCGCCCGAAAGCATGACGCAGTCCGTACCGTCAAGGATGGCGTTCGCTACGTCCGTAGCCTCAGCGCGGGTAGGGCGGCGATTGTCCGTCATCGATTCGAGCATCTGCGTTGCCGTAATCACCGGTTTCGCACGCATGTTCGCCAGGCGCATCAGCTGTTTCTGGACCACGGCGATCTTTTCGATGGGAACCTCGACACCAAGATCGCCGCGCGCGATCATTATGCCGTCGGCTGCGTCAATAATTTCCTCGATACGGTCAAGCGCCCCGGACCGTTCGATCTTTGCGATAACGAAGGGGTCATATCCCATGTCCGCCGCTGCCTTCCGCACGGCCTCGATATCTGCCGGTCCGTCGACGAAAGACTGGCTCACGGCATCAACGCCGTTTTCGAGGGCAAACTGCAGACACTCCCGATCACGTTCGGTAAATGCGCTGATCCCAAGATCGATGCCCGGCAGGTTGAGCCCTTTGCGGGAGCGAAGCTCGCCGCCTACCAGGACGGTGCAGAGGACATCGTTTCCCTTTACCGCTCCCACTTTGAGCTGGATGAATCCGTCATTGAGAAATAGTGTGTCTCCCGGTTTTACCGACTTCGTCAGGCCGGAAAATGAGACGGACACCCGGTTCCCGTCGCCGACGATGTCATCGGTAGTCAACGTGAAAATGTCTCCTGCATCGAGCCGGATAGGTTCCGTCGCAAACTTCCCAATGCGCATCTTCGGACCGGAGAGGTCAGCCAGAATAGCGATCCTTCGGCCCAGCGATGTTGCCGCAGACCGCAGGTTTTCAATAATCTTCTTGTGGCTCGCGAATTCACCATGCGAAAAATTGAGCCGGGCGACATTCATTCCCGCCTCGATCATTCGTTTCATCATTTCGGGAGTCTCGGACGCGGGCCCGATGGTACAGACGATTTTCGTCTTGGGGAAAGCGATTTTCATTCTTATTCTCCTTGTACATTGGAATGTTCGGAATTCCTCTTTGTCGAGCCCTCCCCTGCCGTTGTCTCCACTTTTTGCCATGTTTTATCCGGATCGAAAATTTTCATTGCCTGGGCGGTATTCGCCGTGTTTTTCCCAAGATTCTTCTGATACACAACGCCATCCTGATTCACGATGAAAGTCATAATCCCGGAATTGCCATACTGCGCAGGATAGGCAACCAGGGCGAATCCACCGATCATATTGCCGTTCACGACGTAATCGTATGCCCCGCCCCTTGCGTTTTTCCCCTGACCCTTCAGTATCCTATAGAAATACCCATGGTAAGGCTGGGGCTGATCGGACGCTGACGACTTCACGTAGCCTTCTCTTTTTGCCTTCGCTACAAAAGGACCTAATGGGCTTGGTTCTTCACCTTCCTTGGTCTCCCAATACAAGCCGTCTTTTTTCCCCGGGGTGCTCCAGAACTTCTGGGCATACTCGAACAGACCATCGCCGTCGGTATCCATCAATGCAAATTCCTGCTGCGCATCGACATAGGCTTCGCAAACCTTGATGACAGCCAGTTCATTTCTGCCGATTCTCCGGTTCAGAATCTCCTCTTTTCCGCTTTTTGTATCGAACACCCACCGTTTGCCCTTCTGTACAATCGGGATAGGCAGAGGCCAATCCTTTTCACCCACCAGCAGCACGACCTTGGAATCCCCCGCCTTTTCTATTTTGTTTTTTTCGTCGTACAGGTTGATGAATTTTTCGAGAGTTTCCCTGTCCGCAACCTCATCGCCGGACGAAACAATATCCTTGCTGTACGGACCAAGAACAACACCGATTTGTTTTTTATCGTGTGACTTCATGGCAGCGATCAACGCCTGAACAGCCTCTTCCGGAGAACCATAGGTCTGTTGCTGAAGCCCCCGGACAGCTGCCTGCGCAGGGAAGCACCCGGCATAGATAACAAGCAGGAAAGCAAGGACGGCGACAATCACATTCCGGCACCGAGAATCTTTTATTTTCAAGAAAGTAAGGAACATACTCTTTTCCTCCTCATGCTGTTTTGGATATGGAATTTTCGGCATCATGGTTATCACCTCCGCCCGCCGCGGCCGCCACCACCACGGCCGCCGCCGGAGAATCCCCCGCCGCTGCGACCACCGCCGCCACCGGAAAAACCGCCTCCTCCACCTCGGGATGCAGACATGCTCTGGCGGCTGGAACTCCCACGATCGCTGCTCATTCTGGCGTCTCTGCCGCCTCGATCCATACCTTCAAAGGCATTGGATCGGCTCGGTTGCTGCCTCGCCTGAGCGCCACGTTCTCCGGCATCTCTGCCCGACATTTTTGTTCCAGCTCTGTCAGTTGTCGCCGGTCGCTGGCGGCCCGCGGTATCCCTGGCGGAAAGATCCTTCCTGCCGGCAGCCGCTCCGCCCTTTGTATCGGGAGTCCGTCCGCGGAAATCTTTTCGGTTTTCAACACCGGGTCTCGATTGACCATATTGCTGCCGTGTCTTCTGGTCTCTGTAAGCGACTCCTTTTCGATGCTCAGGGTTGTGCTGCCATTTTCCCTGGCCGGCCTGGCCTTTACCCTTATATTGAGATGCATATTTCTGGCGGTTAATGTTTTGATTGATGTTGGCATTCCTGTTGACGTCAATATCCACATCTCCCCCGTGCCAGTCTGAATGGCCCCAGGCATAGCCCCACGCCGTACCTACGGCCGCACCGGCCATAAAGGAAAAGGCGGCCGTTGTGGCCACATACCCTGGAGGATAGACAGGATACGGCGGATAGGCCCAGGCTCCGTAAACTACCGTGGGGTTATAGGTCGGCACATAGATTACCTGCGGGCTGGCTGGTTCGATAATGATGGTCTCCTGCTCGACCTTGACGACCTGCTCCTTAGTCGACTTCAAGTTCCCAGATGCCTTCGCCTTTGCCCGAAGTTTCTGAACGGTCGCCATCACATCCTTCTGCTGGGCGATGAATGCGTCCCCCAGTTTCTGCGTCCATTCAAGC
>MVQR01000293.1 GCA_002067815.1 Syntrophus sp. PtaB.Bin001
TGTTTCTGTTTCCGGAAATTCCATTTCAGGTTCTCCGTTCCGCTCCTCGCATCGGCTTAAGGGTTCGATATCGCCGACGGCGGCATTTTGGCATCAGGCAGCAGCAGGGTCATACCCAGCACCCTCTGCAAGGGGTCGCAACTTGCGGCACGACCGCTGCACAATTCTATGCCTGGCCGGAGGGTCGTAATGGCCGCATGCCCTACTACCCTTCTCCCCTTCCGCCCCCAGACATCCCGGGTTGAAACTCCCCACATGTTATGAAATATCAGGGCCTTTCCTTTATAGGAACCAATATAAAGCATGATGTGCCCTTTGCGCCAGATCAGCGTCGCATAGGGAACCCCGTATTTCAGGATTGCCTCTTCCTTCTCTGCAGGAGACAGTTGCTCCAGATCGATGAAACGGCCTGCCTCATGGGCCTGCTGGCCGGAATTTCTCGGTAGCCAGATTCCGAAGGGGGCAAAAAAATCCATCGTCATTGCAGAGCAATCCCGGTTCTGATTAAATCCTCCCCAACCGTAGGGTTGATTCAGCAAGGCATTAGCCACGCGGGCAAGGTTTGCCCGAGTCATTTTCAAAGGTCTTTGGGCGGCGTTTTCCCGGGAAATTCTTGAGACTTTCAGGACGCCCCGCCGATTTTCGTCGGCAACGCCGATCCAGACTTGCAGATGCGTCTCCTCCTCATTAAGAATTGGAAATTGGGCCCCCAACGGCGCTTTGAAACAAAAACGTCCCTGCTCATCATAAACCGGAACCGGATCCGTGATCATGACGGCGTAGCGGCCGTTCTGCCAGGATCGGATAAAGGCTTCGTCCACGACGGCGACATCCCGCGCAGGCACCCATCCGAAATAGTAGCTGGTTTCCACCTGCATCCAGGCCCCATCCTGACTGACATGGGAAATATAAACAGGCGTATTGACCGCTATCGTCGACACCTGCAATCTATCGAAAGGATAGCCTGTCCCATTATCCAGGCCTTCAAAATGGGGTTTATTAGTGGGCAATGCGCGCAAATCGGTATTCTCCACGACAATTCCGCGGGCTCTCCTATTCGGGTAACGGTCGAGACCGGCATTTCGCTTTAGCTCATCCATCCAGTTACGGTCACGCTTCCGCATGTTCTCCCCATATCCCGGACATTCCCCATATTTGTTGAAATCCCACAAGATCTCTTCCCTTGTATAGCGGGGGTTGTCCTGATGCCATACGGAAAAATACTGCCGTGTGTACTCCTCGTTAAGTTTTTTCTGAACGGCATCATCAACTATTGTGCGGTCCGCGGGGACCCCAGAAAGATAGAAAGTATGGTCCTGCTTTAAGTATTTGATATCGTTTATGACGTCCGGATAGCGGAAGCTACAGCAGCATAACAGGAACAGAAATCCAAACATCCCCCAAAATACACGATTTTTAATTTTCATAAGCAACTTCCCTATCATGCCCTCTTCGGCCCCGCCGTTTATCCTTAGTTTATGAAATTTCCCGAACAGTGCAACATTTTTATGCAGTAATTACAATCCCTTTATCAATGGATCATCCATGGCTTCCTATAAATGCACTGGAAATTGGGGAATATTTTGTGGCTTTTAAACAGGAACATTGGTATAAAAGTTGGTCCTGTAAACCGATGTCTGAATAAACGGACAGGCGATGCAGAGATGCAGAATATCACGGCTGAAGAGTTCCTCGGACTTTCAGAAACAAAAAATCACCAAAGAACATCTACAGGAGGCCTGACAATATCAATGTATGATTTTGTCCCCAAAAAAATATTTTTTACAAAAGGCGTGGGTACCCATCGAGATGAGCTGCATTCTTTCGAACGAGCCCTGCGTGATGCAGGGATTGAAAAATGCAATCTTGTCCAGGTATCCAGCATTTTCCCACCAGGATGCAAGAATATCTCGAAAGTTCAGGGATTGAAAGAACTGGTTCCCGGCGCAATAACATACTGTGTCATGAGCCGCTGCTGCAGCAATGAGCCCAAAAGGCTTCTGGCGGCCTCTGTAGGCTGCGCAATCCCGACGGACAAATCATCCTACGGATACATAAGCGAACATCATGCCTTCGGCCAGACCGAAAAGCAGACCGGAGATTATGCTGAAGATCTTGCCGCGGCGATGCTGGCTTCCACCCTGGGCATCGATTTCAATGTCGATGAAAGCTGGGATGAAAAAAAGGAAATTTTCAAGATCAGCGGGAAAATCGTTCGCACCCGCAATGTAACTCAATCAACCATCGTGAAAGATGACCGATATACGACGGTCATTGCAGCTGCTGTTTTTGTTTTTTGACATATCTTTAACATACATAAAGTGCAAATCATTTTCCGGAATCCGGCAATATCAGGACTTCCGCATTAAAAGCATCGAGTATGGAGGAACGCAGGAACATGAATAGTCTCGGCATATGCATCGGCGCCACAACATTATCGGCAGTTTCCGTCCATAAGGATACTCAGGGAGAAATCCATAAATCCGTTGTTCATCTTCAACCCCACGACGGCAATCCCCGCCGTGCCTTTCTCGACGTTTTTTCCTCAATATCTCCCGGGCAGTACGACCGAATCGCCGTCACAGGACGAAAATTCCGCCATTTTGTGAATCTCACTTCTATTCCCGAACCCCAGGCGGTAGAAAGCGCCCTGTCGCACATCCACAACGGCAATGGTCCCCTGGACGCCGTAATCAGCGCAGGGGGAGAAACCTTCTTGATCTACGTAATCGGGAAGGACGGCAAGATATGCTCTGTCCAGACGGGCAACAAATGCGCCTCGGGAACAGGAGAATTTTTTCTGCAGCAGATTCGGCGCATGGGGCTCGGCGTTAATGAAGCCATTTCCTTCGCCCGACAGGAAACGCCCTACAAGGTATCGGGGCGTTGCAGTGTCTTCTGCAAAAGCGACTGCACCCACGCCACCAACAAGGGTGTTCCGAAGGGACGGATCGCTTCGGGACTCTGTGAAATGATGTCGGGTAAAATCCTGGAGATTCTCAGCCATCTTCCCCGCAACAACATGATGCTCATCGGCGGAACGTCGCAAAATACAGTCATGCTGGATTATCTGAAAAATGACATATCATCACTGATCGTCCCTGAAGAGGCATCCTATTTTGAAGCCCTGGGATGTGCCCTCTGGGGGCTGGACCATGAGACTTTGCCCATCCCGGCACCTGACGAAGTCATTAAACAAGACGAAACGGCTTTTCACCGCCTGCCGCCACTTGCGGACTCCCTGGACAAAGTGGATTTCCGGACGATGAAGCAAGGCGTCGCCCAAGAAGGAGATTCATGCATCCTGGGACTGGACGTGGGCTCGACGACGACGAAAGCCGTTCTTTTAAGACTGAGCGACAACCGAATACTGGCCTCCATCTATCTGCGCACCAACGGAAATCCCGTTCAGGCCTCGCGGGCCTGCTATGCCAGTCTGTATGAACAATTGGGTCCCTTGGCGGAAAAGATAACGATAAAGGGACTCGGCGTAACCGGTTCGGGAAGACAGATTGCCGGACTGCACGCCATGACGGAGGGCATCATAAACGAAATTATCGCCCACGCCACAGGCGCTCTGTTTTTCGATTCTTCCGTGGATACGATCTTCGAAATCGGGGGACAGGACGCCAAATACACCTACGTCAAAAACGGCATTCCCTCCGA
>MVQR01000294.1 GCA_002067815.1 Syntrophus sp. PtaB.Bin001
CCAATGCGGAAAAGGGCTCATCGAGAAAAAGGATGGCCGGGCGAATCGCAAAGGCCCGGGCGATACTTGTTCGCTGAGCCTCTCCTCCGGAGAGCTTGGATGCGGAACGTTTGGCTAAATGGGCGATTCCCAGACGCTCCAGGTATTCTTCGGCGATCCTCGACCGTTCGCGCTTATCCACCCCCCGGATTTTCAGGCCGGAGGCCACATTCTCCAACACCGTCGCATCAAAGAGAAGGGGATCCTGAAACACGACGGCAATCTGCCGCCGATAGTCCAGTTCACTGCGGCGATTGTCAATCTCATGTCCATTGAAGAACAGTTTTCCCTTAAAGAGCTTTAACAGGCAGGACAGGGTCAGCAGGAGCGTTGATTTTCCCGAACCGTTCGGTCCGATCAGGGAGAGGACTCCTCCCTTCTTGATCTCAAAGTCCGGAATATCAAGAACGGTAATCCCGCCTCTTTTGACCAGAAGTCGTTTCCCTTGCAGCATTGGAGCTGATGCCGTCATCGGGGACGCTCCCGCTGCTGGATGCGCGTCAGCAGATAGTTGATCAGGTAGGCCAGCATCAGCAGGATGATGCTCAGGGCGATGGCTACATCAAAGTTTCCCCGTCCCGTCTCCATAACAGTGGCAGTGGTGAGCACCCGCGTATAACCCATTATATTGCCGCCAACCATGATGGATGCCCCCACCTCGGAAATAACGCCGCCGAATCCGGCCATGACGGCAGCCAGCAGGGGCAGCCGGGCCTCTTTAACGAGAAGCCAGAGCATCTGCATGCGGGTGGCTCCCAGGGCCAGGATCTGAAGGCGCAGATTGGGGGGCAGATTCTGCATGGCTGACAGGGTTATTCCGGTGACAATCGGAGTGGCAATGATCGACTGGGCGATGACGATGGCCGTGGGCGTGTAGAGAATATCCAGGAAACCGAACGGCCCGTTCCGCCAGAGGAAGATAGTGACAAAAAGCCCAACTACCACCGGAGGCAATCCCATGCCGGTATTGATTATGCTGACCACAATCTGCCGGCCGGGGAACCGGGTGAGAGCCACCGCGGTTCCCGAGGAAATGCCGAGAAAGAGGCTGATCAAGGTAGCCATCCCTGAAACCTTGAGCGAAAGCAAGGTAATCCCCAGAACCTCAGGGTCCAGGGAAAAAAGCAGGGTTATGGCTTTCCAGATGCCTTCAAGAATCAGATCCATTTATTTTCCTAACTGTTCCTCCTTCTTTCCTGCATCGGGGAAGAAGAGCGGTGATCCATATTTATCCACGCCAAAGGTTTTGATGATTTTCTGCGTTGCGGGAGAAACCATGAAATCGGCAAAGGCTTTCGCGCCTGCTGCGTTGACTTTCGGCCACTTAGCCTGATTGACTTCAATGACGTGATAGATATTCAGCAGTATGGGGTCTCCCTGCATGAGGATGGGGAGCCCGAGATTTTTCTGCAGGGAAAGCCATGTTCCCCGGTCGGTCAAGGTATATCCCTTTTTCTCTGCGGCAACATTGAGGGTCTGACCCATGCCCAGTCCGGTCTGCTGATACCATTTCTGCTTTTCGGGATTGATTCCGGCGGCCTTCCAGATGGCTTTTTCCTTGGCATGCGTTCCCGAATTGTCGCCTCGCGACATGAACAGGGAACTGCTGCCGGCAATTTTCTTGAAGGTTTCCGGAGTGGTTTTGGAGCCTTTGATGCGGGCGGGATCAGACGGTGGGCCAACAATCACGAAGTCGTTGTGCATGACCAGGCGGCGATTAACCCCGTATTGCCCGGCCATGAATTTCACCTCAGCATCGGGAGAATGGACAAGGAGGACGTCCGCTTCTCCCTTCTGCCCCATTGCCATCGCCTGGCCGGAGCCGACGGCGATTGTCTTGACAAAATAACCGGTTTTCTTCTGAAACATCGGAATCAGGACATCCAGCAGACCGGTGTCCTGAGTGCTTGTCGTGGTGGCGAGAATAAGGTTCTTCTGCTTCACCTGTTTTGCCGCCTGTGCGGTTGTGGCGGTCGCCAGGCCCGTGACCAGCAGAAAGAGCACGAGAAATTCCAGACAACGGAACAATGTTCTTATCAGCTTCATAATCATCCTCCTTTATAAATTTATGCTAATCAATATTGATAAATCTGATAAATGGACTATTTATTACCTTTTTCTCGGATTTAATAACCGGCGTACGACATCTCTGATGCCTATTTTTTCTGTGCTTTCCGCCAGGCTTCCGAATTGGGGAAGAACAGCGGGGCGCCGTATTTATCTTTGCCGAAATCCCGGATGATCAACTGTCCCTTTTTCGGGTTGGTCAGCCAATTGACGAAACTAGTTGTATCGGTTGCGTTGACCGTTTTGAATTTTTTCTGATTGACGGGGATCAGGTTGATATAATTCAGCATGGCTTCATCACCTTCAACAAGGACGGCAAGTTTAATCTGATCCTTCAGGGCGAGATAGGTGGCCCGGTCGATTACCGTGTAAGCTCCCTGTTGATCTGTGTACTTGAGCGTCGGGGCGTTGCCTTCAGAGCCTTTTTCATAAACCTTGTACCAAGGACCTGAGGGCTTGAGGCCTGCCTTGTTCCAGAGCTCCATCTCGGCCACATGGGTCCCCGATTTGTCCCCCCGGCTGATGAACGTTACGCCTTTTTCCGAAATCTTTCGCAGCGCTTCCGCCGCTGTTTTCATTCCGCGAATGCCGGCAGGATCGGCGGCCGAGCCCACCAGCACGAAATCGTTGTACATCAGCGGTATCCGCCGGGTCCCGAATCCTTCTTGGACGAACTTTTCTTCCAGGGATTTGGCATGGACCATAACGAGATCAACGTTGCCCTTCCGGGCGATATCCAGCGCCAATCCCGTTCCTGCGCCGACATGGCGCACCCTGATACCCGATTCCTTTTCAAACTGATTTTCCAGAACATCGACAATACCGGAATCAATGGGGCCGATGGTCGAGGACAGCAGAATGAACTTGCTGCCGTCGGCAGCAGCGGCCATTCCCGGCAACCCTAACAAGAGAAACATCAAAAGATAAAGAAACAGCCTTTTCATGAAACTAATCTCCTTTCTTATCTGTTCTTGCTTAGCTTTAAAAAAGCGTTCTTGATAAGCTGAATCGGGATGTTTTAATGCCTGATTCGTCCTGCCTCAGACTGTAGAGTATAGAATTCTTCCTGAATCGGTGAAGTCGTACCGGCTGATCTTCTCAACCCTTTGAAGAAATTCCTTATCATGGAGAACGTCCATCAGAGCCTGCACCGTCTTTTTAAAAAAAGTGTTTTGATCGAGCACCATATCAAAGCGTTCCCTCGTTATGGGCACGAAGTTAAGCCCCAAAAGATTGGCGATGGCAATGGATGCGATGCCGACATCCGCTTCCCCGGAAAGAACGGCGAGGCCGACCTCTAGATGGGTGAACACCTCCCGGCCGTAACCGGCGATATCGCTCTTTTTTATACCCAGGCGCTCCAGGTGAATATCCAGAAGTGCACGGGTTCCAGCCCCTGGCTGACGATTAATGAAGCGGACATCCTTACGGGCAAGGTCCTCAAATCCCTTAAGATCCAACGGGTTCCCGGGAGATGAGATGAAACCCAGCTCTCGATGGAACAGGTTGACCACGACTACTCTTCTGTCA
>MVQR01000295.1 GCA_002067815.1 Syntrophus sp. PtaB.Bin001
GGTGGATGCTGCGGCAATGGCTTCCTCTGGGTTTTGAACTCCGAAAGAAAAGAGATTTTAAAATACGACAATGAAAACGCAATTCATAAAATATTCTCCACCCCCGGCAATTCTCCAAGAGGACTCGCGTTTGACGGAAAAGACCTGTGGACTGCCGATGCCGGCACCGGAAAAATTTACAGGATATCCACGGCGGACGGCTCCGTCCTCAGCACTTTCGATTCTCCGGTCCCAGCCCCTGTCAGCATAGCGACCGATTGTAAGCAAGTCTGGATAATAGGCCGTGATTCCTGCACAAACGTCAACGAAAAATGCGATTCCCCCAAGCTGGTCCGGATCGATCCCCAGAACGGCAAGGTTATCGGCAGTGTCTGGCTCCCCATAAAACTTGTCAAACCGACAGCCATGGTTTATGCAAACGGCACTATGTGGATAGCGGACGGCAATACTAACCGGATATTCAAAATATCCATATAGATCTATAGACTGAACATAACTCAATCCAAGTCCTTTGCCGGAAACTGCTTTCCGGCAAAGGACTTCTTTTTCCCGTCAGACTCTCCGACAATAAACAACCAGAAAATTGCCGTTAACTCCAATTCCGAATCAAAGATGACAGCAAGACGGCAAGGCAGAGGTCGTACAGGCATGCTGCGGCGTATGTCGAGGAGCCGATAAGGTCACCAACATAGATAGCGTTATGATATGGAATTGAAATAAGGAGGATTCAAGGAAGGATAGTTGTTCCCGCTCTTCCTTCAAGCGCCTGCCCCATCAACTCGGGCAGGGTAATGACGACACGCTTCCCGCCGGTCTCGAGGAACCGGATCGTCGCTTCTATTTTGGGCCCCATGTTTCCCGGGGGGAAATGCCCTTCGGCATAAAATCTTTTGATATCATCCAGACGAACCTTCTCTAAGCCCTTCTGCCCCGCCTTGCCGAAGTTGAGGTAAACCCGGTCAACATCCGTCAGAATGATGATACCAGTCCATCGGGCGTTCACCGGCTACATTATCCCGGGTAAACCCGGTCAACATCCGTCAGAATGATGATACCCTCCGCTCCGATTTCTGTCGCAAGCACACTTGTTGTCAGATCTTTGTCGATAACGGCGTCGATGCCCCGAAGCATTCCCTCGGCGGACTCCACGACGGGCACGCCGCCCCCTCCGGCGGCTATCACCACGATGCCTTCGAGAGCGAGCCGTTTAATGACATCCTTTTCGATGATTCGCTTCGGCTGCGGCGACGGCACGGCCCGCCGGCAACCGCCCAATTGCCTTACGAAGACCCAGCCCTTCTCCCTTCGCAGGGTTTCGGCCTCCATCTCGCTGTAATAAGGACCAATCGGTTTCGTCGGGTGGGAAAAAGCCGGATCATCTGAATCGACAACCACCTGTGTGATGATAGTCACCACTTCCTTGACTTCACGGATCATAATGAGCCGGTTGTAAAGGGTCTGCTGAATCATGAACCCGATTCCCCCTTCGGAATCGGCATCCGAGTAATAAAGCGGCATCGGCGGGATGTTGTTTCCGGCACATTCGTTCCTGACGACAATATTTCCCACAATCGGCCCGTTCCCGTGGGTGATGACCACCCGGCGTCCGGAAGAAAGCATCCCGGCAACCTCCGCCATGCAGTAATCGGCGTTGTGAAACTGCTCCTCGATGGTCCCTCGCTCGCCGCGTCTCAGGATGGCATTGCCGCCAAGGGAGATGACGCTGATTTCCTCTTCCATCAATGCCCGATGAACTCCTCTAAAGTATGCTTCAGCATTTCCCCTTCCGTCTCCTCGATTGAATAGGTCACCCGGACGGTTTGCTTCTTCAGATCAAGAAGCCTCTGGAGATCGGCCGGTGTGGCCAGGACGACGGCGTCGCAGGGCGTCGCCTCGATGGTTTCCTTCAATTCACCAATCTGTTCGTCCGAGTAGCCCATGGCGGGCAGCAGGTTTTCGATATGGGGATGCTCCCGGAAGGTATCGCGGAGCGAGCCTTGCGCGTATGGCCTCGGATCAGCAAATTCCGCAACACCGGCTTTTCGTGAGGCAATGACGCCCGCCCCGTAGGACATCCCGCCGTGAGTCAAGGTTGGCCCGTCCTCGACGACAAGCACGCACTTGCCCCTGATGCTTTCCGCATCTTCAAGGCGAATGGGAGATGCCGTATGGACAATCCCGGCCTTCGGGTTAACTTTCCGAATGTTTTCCTCGACCTTGCGCACGGCTTCCGCCTCGGCTGTATCAACCTTGTTGATGACGGCGATGTCTGCCCTTCTCAGGTTCGCCTCCCCGGGATGAAAAAAAAGTTCGTGCCCGGCCCGATGGGGATCGAGGACAACGATCTCGAGATCCGGCCGCAGAAAGGGCAGATCGTTGTTCCCCCCGTCCCAGAGGAGAATGTCCGCTTCTTCTTCGGCCTTTTCGAGCACCGCGGCGTAATCGACCCCGGCATAAACGACGATTCCGGCATTTATGAGGGGTTCGAACTCCTCCAGCTCCTCGATCGTGCAATTGCAGGCCTGCGCTTCCGCCATGCTGCCGAACCTTTGCAGCCTTCCCTTTTTCAAATCCAGGTAAGGCATGGGATGCCGCAGGACGACGGGCATTCTGCCCAGGCCTTTCAAAATTCCGGCAAGATATCGCGTCACCCCGCTCTTGCCGGCCCCGGTCCGTACGGAACAGACGGAAATCACGGGGCAAGACGACTTCAGCATGGTCTTTTCCGGTCCGAGAAGGAGAAAATCTGCTCCCAGGGCTAAGCAAAGCGACGCCTTGTGCATGACATACTCGTGGGAAACGTCGCTGTAGGAAAATACTACCTGATCGGCTCGATGATCGTTGATGAGGGTCACGAGCTCTTCTTCCGGTCGGATGGGAATGCCGTCGGGATAGAGGGAACCGGCCAGTTCCGGCGGATAGAGCCTTTCATCGATATTGGGAATCTGGGTTGCGGTAAAGGCGACTACCTCGAAATCGGCGGCATCGCGATAAACCATATTGAAATTGTGGAAGTCCCTGCCCGCGGCGCCCATTATGATAACTCGCTGCCTCTTCGGGATCATAAGGCAATCGCCTCCTCGAGGATGTCGAGCCCCCTGTCCATTTCGTCTCTGGTAATGATCAGAGGCGGGATAAGCCGGAGAATATTCTTGTCCCCGCCGCACTCAATAAGGAGAAGCCCCCTGTTGAGGCAGGTCTTTATAATTTTCTCCACAAGGGCGCTGTCAGGCTTTTTTTCATTTTTCACGAATTCCACACCGATCATGAGCCCCAGTCCCCGCACATCGCCGATTGCGGGATACCTGTCTTTCATGGTATTCAAACGCTCCAGGGCATGACGGCCCACCGAAGCGGCATTTTCCAGGAGTTCCTCCTCCTTGATAACCTTGATCGTAGCCGTTGCGGCGCTGAGCGAAACGGGATTACCGCCGAAGGTCGTGCCGTGAGCCCCCGGAGCCCACCCGGCCATAATTTTTTCTGAAGACACAACGGCGCTCAGAGGCATACCGTTGGCGATCCCTTTGGCCAGGGTCATGATGTCGGGATTAATTTCGAAGTGCTCTGAGGCAAACCATTTCCCAGTCCGGCCCATCCCCGACTGCACCTCGTCAAGGATCAGCAGGAT
>MVQR01000296.1 GCA_002067815.1 Syntrophus sp. PtaB.Bin001
GATTCGCAGGCCGTCGCCACCTTAGTGGATTATGTCCTCGGGTCCAAACCGAGCAGGGAAGCAGGCCTGCCGTCATATGGGAAAGCAACCGGGGCTTATCACGAATTCGATACGAGGATCAGCTTCCCGAATTTTCTTAAATACTCCTATAGCAGCCAAATTCCATCGGTGCTTACCAGTCCGGCTTCTCTGCGCTATTCCCAATGGACCGGAAAATCGCAGAAACTGCCCGCCTCCTGGGAACAGGTCTCTCCCGATGAAAAACCAATAATTATTCGCGGTTCGGAACGCATCGGGATCACTCCGGATCTTACGACCGGCGTCTACTACAAATACGATGTGAAAAAAATGCTCGTCCTTCTCAATCATGAAGGGCGGCAAGTGCTCCTTTCCGTTGCCAAACAGGTCGATATCTCCGATGTCGGCAAGAAAGGCTTCATCCTGGGGAGTGATGACGATTGGAATTACTACTATTCAGGTGAAACCGGATCAGCCATGACGGGTCTGGGCTGGGTTAAAGCCTATATCTACGACTATTTCTCCGTGGGGGTTCATGTCCAGTCGGGATCGTCGGTAAGATCCGGCGTTTTTCAGTGGATTCGAGCCGGCTGGTCCGGAATGAATTTTGTCGAAAAGAAGCATGTCATCAACGGCATGAAGCGATATGCCAGAAATTCAAAAACAGTACTCGAATCGCCGAGATTGCCCGCACCCAGCCAGATTGCATCGACTTATCAAAGGCTTTCGGCCTTGCCCCAGAATGTTCTGGTAGAAAAATGCAGCACCTTGCAAAAAGCCCGAAAACAATTAGCCGTCCAGAAAAGTAGAGTCGGGGTCAATGAAAAGCAAGATTCCTGCGTTGGCGTTCCCAAAGAACAAATCATAGAAGAATTGATGCTGGAATATTTCAAGAATGTCCTCGGCAAACCGGCGCTGCTGCGAACTACTGACCTTTAGCCCGGAATCCCTTACTCTTATCGAAATTCGGCAGCCTTTCTCAAGCTGGCGGCGTTTTTTCGCCGTCAGCTCCTCTTATATGATTCCCTGATCTTTAACCTTCTTTTCCCTCTTTTATTCGTTTTTTCAATTTTTTAAAAAATTTCTCAAGTTATTCCTAGAAATGCCGATCTTATATTTGTTTCAACTCATATTCGAAAGAGGGGAAAATGAGGCAATCAAATAAAGAAAATAAAGAGGAAGCAAAACCGCTGTTGGCGGAAAATATTCTCACCGCCGGCGAAGTGGCGGCTTATCTGAGATTGACGGTTTCGACCGTCTGCAAGCTTGCCGCATCGGGAGAATTGCCCGGATTTAAAATCGGCAAGTCGTGGCGGTTTGACAGGGATGAGGTGATGAAAAGAATTGATGCGGCGAAGAAGAATAAACAAAATACGGTCTGACGGATCAGAAGGGTGATCGAAACAATGAATGAGATTACAAAAGCAGGAAAACAGGAAACCGGGGATATGAAGTCCATCGTCATCACGCGACTGACGGCGGAGTACATCAAAAGAATAATTGCTTTGGGGGAAGCTTTTTTTGCACACTCCGCGACGCGGAATTTAGGACTGCTGCCTGTGCGTTATGATGAAACTATCGATGCAAGAAAAATGAGGAGATAAGGGATGAAAAACATGAAACTGCGCACGAAGTTGATCGCCGGTTTCTCCAGTATCGCCGTGATGCTCATCGTCGGCGGGATGATTGGAACATACGGGATCTACCATACGGAACAAGCTCTCAAGGATGCCAACAGGGTCCGAATGCCGGAGGTTAAAGCCTTGGCGGTTATCGAAGAGGCGCAAACAGCTGCCGGAATGTCCGAGCGGTCTCTCCTTGTGCCGGAAGTTGCAAGCAATGATGATCTGAAGAATCGTCAGTTCGCAAATATGGATGCCGCCTGGAAGCGAATGGAGGATGCCTCGAAAACCTTCGAAGCTTTGCCCAAAAGCAACGGGCAGGCGACCCTTTGGAACAAAGTTAAAACATCTTTGGAGGCTTGGAAGAAATATTCCGCTCAATTTTCCGAACTGATCAAAGCGGGAAAGAGGCAGGAAGCCCTGGCCCTGTCGAATTCGCAACTTCAGGAAAGCTATCTGGCGGCCGCAAAAAGCATCGATGAGATTATCGATCTGAACATGAGGGAGGTAAAGGAGAATGAGGGTAAGGTCGAGAATGCAGCCGCCGCTTTTAAAATTCTTGCCTTTGTCGGGACTATCATCGGTGTTGTCATTGCGATCTTCTTGGGGATTTTTTTCTCCGGGATGATTACCAGACCTATTCTTCGCGTCATCGAGGGTATCGGCGACGGTGCCAATCAGGTAACTGCGGCGTCGTCCCAGATGTCTGCGGCAAGCCAGTCCCTGGCGGACGGGACATCGCAGCAGGCGGCTTCCCTCGAGGAAACTTCTTCTTCCATGGAAGAGATGTCCTCCATGACGCAGCAGAACGCGGAAATGGCTCAAAAGGCCAGCGAAATGATGTCCAATGAAGCCCGAGAGAGCTATCGTTCGATAACCGAAAAGATGAACTCAATGCAGGAAGCCGTCAACGAAGGCGTCAAAGCCAGTGAAGAAACGGCAAAGATCATCAAGACCATTGATGATATAGCTTTTCAGACAAATCTACTGGCGTTGAATGCAGCCGTGGAAGCGGCAAGGGCCGGTGAAGTCGGGGCGGGATTTGCGGTTGTGGCTGAAGAAGTCCGAAATCTGGCGATGCGGTCGGCAGAGGCGGCAAAAAACACGGAAGCATTGATTGCCGACTCCAATAATAAAATTCTGAAGGCATCAAGGCTGTTTGAAAATGTTAGCAGCGAGTTGTCTCACAACCGTCATATAGCAAGAGAAGTAACAAAGTTCCTCAATGATATTGCCGAAGCCTCCAGAGAACAGGCCCACGGGATCGCCCAGGTCAACATCGCTGTTGCCGAGATGGATAAAATCACACAGCAGGCGGCCGCCAACGCCGAAGAGTCGGCCAGCGCCTCGGAAGAGCTGAACGCCCAGGCGGAGCAGATGAAGGTTTATGTCGACGAGTTGATGGCTGTTGTGGGCGGAATTGAAAGTGAGACGAATGCTGCGGAGAAAAGCTTTTTAGAAAGTAAAAGAGGCATTGTGAAGGTCCTGACGGCCGATCACGGGAAATAATTCCAATTCCACATCAAAACACTATCTATCTCAGATAAGGGCGGGTAAAGTCGGAAGCGGCTATTCCCGCCCTTTTTTTCGATTAAATATTTAAAATCCTTGACCTGTTTATAGCTTCACAGTTTAGTATTCCTGTCGTCATGGCCAGGACAAATACTGAACGGAGGATAAAAAGATGAAAGGTGTTGTAACTATTGAAGAATGGAAGAAACGCTTCCAGGCGGTGGGGCTTGACGAACAGGCTATGGAGAAATGGCATCGCCTCTTTGAAACGGAGAATCCTGCGGGGCACCAGAGTTTTCTGGAATGGCTGGGGGTGTCGGCTGAACAGATCGCCGCTATCCGTAAGATTTAACCTTGATAATTGCCCCGGCTTAGAGCCGGGGCGCTTTCCTTCAGGAGGCAGTATGTACCGCATTAGGGAGCTTGCCGGGTTTTTCGGACTTTCTCGCAGCACGCTGCT
>MVQR01000297.1 GCA_002067815.1 Syntrophus sp. PtaB.Bin001
AGAGGAAGTCAGTCGACTTTGCCGCAATTTTCCCTTGTATGCCGAACGGATTGGGAGTGCATGACAACTCATAATTCACGGCCGGAATGGGACGAGTACTTCACAGATATAGCAGCGCTTATTTCCAGACGTTCAACTTGTCAAAGGCGTAAGGTCGGCGCCGTTCTGGTAAGGGAGCGGAGGATTTTGTCTACAGGCTATAACGGCGCTCCTTCGGGATTGCGTCATTGTCTCGACATCGGCTGTCTCAGGGAGCAGCTCCAAATTCCGTCAGGTGAACGTCATGAACTTTGTCGGGGACTTCATGCGGAGCAGAATGCAATCATTCAGGCGGCCCTTCACGGAGTCGGCATCGCCGGTGCGACCCTTTACTGTACCAATCACCCCTGTGTGATCTGTGCGAAAATGATCATCAATGCAGGGATTGTTCATGTCGTCGTTCGCGATGGATACAGCGACGAGCTGGCCTGCGAAATTCTGGGCGAAGCGGGAATTCAGGTGAAAACTCTATGAAATGTCCTTTCTGCGGCAATGTTGAGAATAAAGTCATGGATTCCCGGGTCAGCAGAGACGGGAACGCCATTCGGAGAAGGAGAGAGTGCCTGGCCTGTGGACGACGTTTTACAACATATGAATATATCGAAGAAATTCTACCGACAGTAGTAAAAAAGGACGGGCGCAGAGAACCCTTTGATCGCAACAAAATCCGCATGGGAATTCGAAAAGCCTGTGAGAAGCGACCGATCAGCATGGAAACGATCGAATCGTTGGTAATTGAAGTGGAGCGCTTCTGTCAGGATTATTCCGGCGAAGAGATTCGTTCCTCGATGATCGGGGAAAAAATAATGCAGGTACTCAAAGAGTTGGATGGGGTGGCCTATGTTCGTTTTGCCTCCGTTTACAGGCAGTTTCGCGATGTCAACGATTTTCTGCAAGAGCTTAAAGAATTGCAGGATTTGAAAAATAGAAAGTAAGGCAGGAATTCAAGTAATGTTTACCGGCATTATTCAGGGCATGGGAACAGTACTCCGGTTGACAAGGCGGGGTGAAGACGCCCTGCTGGAAGTTGAAGCCGAAATGGATCTGGAAGATGTCCGTATCGGCGACAGTATTGCCGTGAACGGAGCTTGTCTCACCGTCACGACAAACAACCGTCGAAGTTTTACTGCGGATGTTTCCGGAGAGACGCTATCCAAGACAAATCTAGTTTTTGTCAATCCAGGCGACCGGGTAAATCTGGAAAAAGCCTTACGCGTAACTGATTTTCTAGGCGGTCATATCGTTCTTGGTCATGTTGATGGTCTTGGCAAAATACAAGAAAAGACAGTAAAATCCGGTTCCGTAATCTTTCGTATTGAGGTAGAATCCGAATTGAGCCGCTACCTTGTCCCCAAGGGATCTATCGCCGTTGACGGAGTCAGTCTTACGGTAAATCGCTGCGACGAGAATACGTTTTATGTCAACATGATTCCTCATACCGCAGCAATGACTACTCTGGGATTAAAAAAAAGGGGCGACCGGATTAACATTGAAACCGACATCCTTGGTAAATATGTAGAACGTTTTTTAATTTCTGGACAGAAAAAGGAGAGTGGCATAAATCAGGAATTTTTAATAAAGCATGGTTTCTTCG
Organism: Syntrophus sp. PtaB.Bin001; assembly: GCA_002067815.1. Classification (GTDB taxonomy): domain Bacteria; phylum Desulfobacterota; class Syntrophia; order Syntrophales; family Syntrophaceae; genus Syntrophus. The sequence continues at coordinate 1,634 of MVQR01000297.1, forward strand.
CATAGCACTTAAAGAAGCGATACGAAGATCGTACAGAAAAGATCTGACGGGATAGTAGCTGTCCCTGGTATAGGAGAAGGAAGTTATGAGTTTGTGTACAATTGAAGAGGCAATGGAGGACATCCGGAACGGTAAAATGATCATCCTCGTGGATGATGAAGACCGGGAAAATGAAGGGGACCTCTGCATGGCGGCGCAGTTTGTTACGCCGGAAGCCATTAATTTCATGGCAAAAAATGGAAGAGGACTGATCTGTTTGACCCTCAGCGAGGAACTTGCCGAAAAGCTGAACCTGTCAATGATGGTGCAGGATAACCGATCGCGCTTCGGCACGGCTTTCACCGTTTCCATTGAAGCGCGGTGTGGCGTAACTACGGGAATTTCCGCTGCGGATCGGGCAACGACCATCCAGGCAGCTGTGGCGGACAACGTTCAGCCTGGTGACCTGGTAAGTCCGGGCCATGTCTTTCCTATCGTGGCCAAGAAGGGCGGCGTCTTGGTAAGAACAGGCCAGACCGAAGGGTCTGTTGATCTGGCTCGGCTTGCGAAATTGAAGCCTGCCGGTGTGATCTGTGAAATCATGAAGGATGACGGGACGATGGCGAGAATGCCCGATCTGGAAATCTTTGCTCAGCAGCATGGTTTAAAGATCGCTACCATTGCCGACCTTATCGAATTCCGCATGAAGCATGAATCTCTTATCCGCCGGGCGGCGACGGCAACCATTCCAACCCGCTATGGTGGAGAATTCAAACTGACCGTCTACGAAAATGACGTAGATAACCAGCAGCATCTCGCCCTGGTAAAGGGAGACATCCAGCCGGAAGACGAGGTCCTGGTTCGGGTGCATTCCGAATGCATGACCGGGGATGTTTTCGGCTCTGAACGGTGCGACTGCGGCGATCAGCTTCATACGGCAATGAAAATGATCGAAAACGAAGGAAAAGGCGTGATTGTCTACATGCACCAGGAAGGTCGGGGTATAGGACTGGTCAACAAGATCAAGGCCTATGAGCTTCAGGAGCAGGGACAGGATACGGTGGAGGCAAATATCGCCCTTGGTTTCAAACCGGATTTGAGAGATTACGGAATCGGGGCACAGATCCTTGTAGACCTCGGCGTGAAAAAAATGCGGCTGATGACCAACAATCCGAAAAAAATCGTCGGCCTCGAAGGCTACGGGATCAAGGTGACGGCGCGGGTGCCGATCGAAATCCCCCCCACAGAGCAGAATATCCGTTACCTGACCACGAAAAAGAAGAAAATGGGCCACATTCTGGAAATAACGACAGGATAATAAAGAACCGCCGGAGGAGAAACTCCCTAAGAGGTCTAAAGAATCGAGATAAAGTGAGGATGACATGCCGACAGTGACAGAGGGACGATTAATTGCAAAAGGAATGAAATTTGGTATTGCCGTCAGCCGCTTCAATGATTTTATCTGCAGCAGACTTCTGGACGGCGCGCTGGATGCTTTAATGCGTTCCGGCGCCGATGAGAAGGATATTCAGATCTATCGGGTACCAGGAGCCTTCGAACTGCCCTTAGTGGCTAAAAAACTGGCTGTAAGTAAACGGTTTGAAGCAGTTATCTGTCTGGGTGCGGTAATTCGGGGAGCAACTCCTCATTTTGAATATGTCAGCGCCGAGGTTTCCAAGGGGATTGCCAATGCCAGCCTTGAGTTGGGGGTTCCCATTGCCTTTGGTGTTCTGACAACGGATACCATCGAACAGGCCATCGAACGGGCGGGCACGAAGGCCGGAAACAAAGGATGGGACGCTGCGATGACGGCAATCGAGATGGTTGATTTATTAAGACAGATATGAAATCCCCGCTGTATGGATGTGATTTTCGCTGAACTTTTCATTCTTCGGAATCACCCACATCAGGCATCAAATGTTTGTCATAAGTTAGAGGATTTCGATTTCATGCGTCAAAGAAGAATAGCCAGGGAAATCGCCCTGCAGGTTCTTTACA
>MVQR01000298.1 GCA_002067815.1 Syntrophus sp. PtaB.Bin001
CGGCGACCCGTGGTTGAACGGTTGGATCGAAAATGCTTGGGATAATGTGATCCTTCTTCAGTTCTTCTGATGTGATGCTGGAGGCAATAGCATGAACTGCGGCAAGCAGCATCTCCTCGTTTATATCACGGGAGTGGCAGTCCAGAGCGCCGCGGAAAAGCCCGGGAAAGCAGAGGACATTGTTAATCTGGTTATAATAATCTGATCGCCCTGTTGCCATTATTGCCGCATATGGCTCAGCTTCTTCCGGCAATATTTCCGGGATAGGATTAGCCATGGCAAAAACAATGGGATCTTTGGCCATAGCGGCAATATCTTTTCCCTTAAGCAAGCCTGGCCGAGACAGACCGAGAAAGACATCTGCGCCCCGCAGTGCGTCACACAGATTGCCTTTTATTGACTCAGGGTTTGTTTTCAGTGCAAGTTCCTCCTTCCGGGAATTCATGTTTTCCTGCCGTCCTCTATATAAGATTCCGTTACGGTCGCAGCCGATAATCCATCGGACGCCAATGGCTAAAAGCAGATTAATGGCGGCCATTCCAGCCGCTCCTAGACCGTTAACTACTACGGAGATATCTTCAAGCCGCTTGCCGACTAGTTTCAGGGCATTGATTAAGCCGGCCAGAATTACCACTGCCGTTCCGTGTTGATCATCGTGGAAAACCGGTATATCGAGCTCATTTTTAAGGCGCTGCTCGATTTCGAAACAGCGCGGGGCTGAAATGTCTTCCAGGTTTATCCCACCGAAACCAGGTGCAAGCCATTTCACTGCCTGAATGATTTCTTCGGGATCTTTTGTTTTAAGGCAAATCGGGAAGGCATCAACACCGCCGAAACTTTTGAACAACATAGCCTTCCCCTCCATGACCGGCAGTGCCGCTTCAGGACCGATATCACCGAGACCAAGCACCGCAGTGCCGTCGGTAACGATGGCCACGGTGTTCTTCTTGATGGTGAGATCATAAGCCCTGTCGATATCTTCCTGAATAGCCAGGCATATACGGGATACCCCCGGCGTATAAACCATGGCCAGATCATTTCGGTTTTTCAGCGGAATCTTGTTGCTGATTTCTATTTTACCTCCGGCATGCATGCCAAACGTGCAGTCAGTTACATTGAGTATCTGAAATTTATCCAAGCTTCTGACGGCTGCGATTATTTTCCGCTCTTCATCTTCATTCCGTGTATGAATAAGAAAATCCCCGAGAATCCGGCCATCGTCCTGATGAATGGTCTTCATTTCCATGATTTCACCGCCGTTGTTGCCGACTGTGACTATGAAGTGCGATAATGCATCGTGGCCTTTAGGAATATTCAATTGAATGCGGATACTGTAACTTGGGCTTGTTTTGGGGGGCATGTGCTAAAGCTCCTTATTTATATGTTAAAATAATAACGCCTGCTTACAAGTACTGCAACCTTGAAAGCAGGCGTTATGAAGAACTAACAAATATTAAGCTTCCACCAGCCCTTTAAGGGCAGCTGAAACAGCTATTCCTTGCCGGCGGGCACTTTCCGGACCAGAGGCCACTTGTCGAAGAAAGTGTTGTAGTACAGGAAGGCCATCAGCCAGACAAACTGACCGGCCAGGATGCCCATGACAGGATAGCCCATACCCATGTCTGTTCCTGCGAAGGGGACCATTTTGAAGATTTTCACCCAGATGATGCCGTACACCAAACCTACCACCCACCAGATGGCGATCCGGATCAAGATACGGGCGACCTGATTCTCCACCATTGCAGCAGTGGGCCAATCGTCAAACACGTGGTGCCACAGCAGGGTTGCGATAACAATTGATAAGGCGACTGATGCAACCGGGACGTCAGGCGGCACTCCAGGCATCAGGTTCAAAGGATTGACAATGGCCCGCACGACCCAAAGCATTGCAAAGCCGCCAATCCAGGTAATGATGAGACCTATGAATCCCATCCAAGGCTGTTTCTTGGCGAACAGTTTCATGGGATAATGTTCGCCACCTTCGGCCGGGATAAGGAAAAACCAGATGAAGCACTGGGCGTAAGCAACAAAAGTCGGCCAGGAGCCCATGGGTTTGGAGATGATTTCCAGCTCATGCTTTTCGGGGCCTTTACCAACGGCGAGGCTCAAATGCCAGAAGCTGGGAATAATGATCGCGAACCACACCAGGAGGCAGAAGTATGAACTGAGCGACCAGGCGCCGATGCTGTCATAGGGGGCCTTGATGTTTCCGGCAAAGGGCCATTTATGGAATAAAGCTGCATAACCGATGTTGGCCAGGATGACGGGGAGTGCATAGAAATTACTGGCTTCCCAACCTTCGATTGCCATATGGACTTCTGCCGCATTCTGTGGAGTAAACAAAATGGCGAAACTCATCGGCTTCCACCACATACCGCTGAATCCCACAATAATGAAGAATGCGACGAGACCTACTACCAGACCGACGGCGGTATACCAGAGACCGGCGCCCGGTTGCCGCTGAGTAACGGCGTATTTGCCGTAACCGCCAAAAACCAGGGCCTGCCAGATCCAGGCGTTAATACACATCCAGAAGAAGGTGGCTTCCGCAAAAACCTTAACAAACGTTCCTGCTGTTTTTGCATCGACTTCCTTAAGACCAGGTGCACCAAAAGCCAAAATAATTGCTTTGGAAATCCAGCCCCAGATAGGCCAGTAAATGAGACTTACTACAACGGCGAGAATAACGGCGAGAATACCGGTTATAATAAGACTATTTGAAGTACGTTTCACAACAAATTCATCCATATCTTTCCCTCCCCTTTTTTCTAGAAATCATGAGAATAATCAAACAACTTTCAATGGAACCGGTACAGATCAAATTCTTAGGTTTATGAATGCATGTTGAAACTTGTGCAACTTCTAAAAAATATTGTCAGTAATGCTTTATTTTTCCCTCCTTTTCTATAATTTATAATGACCTGATTTTCCCCTCCTTTCTAAGAATTTCAGTATAATTTACCATATGATTACAAAACAGCCACATTATGGTAATTTTCATATTCTACGGGCAATGTCAACAGAAATTCTTAACATGCCATTCAAAAAATTAGAAATGCCTTAATTTTAAATACCTTGATGCAAGCCCCCTGTATAGCGATCTTGTCTTTGCATGGATTTCATACAGGGAGCTTGTTTCCCGAGGTTCGTCAGCCTTTTTCTTGATGTGAAATCCGCGTTTTCGTTATTGCATTATACGGTCATGTATTGTACTAAAATCCTTCTTTTTCGAAGCGAATATAACTCGATTGCGATTAAGGGTGAGATTACAGAGGATAAGAACAAAGAGATAAAATATGGGAAAATTATTCGGGACAGATGGAATACGTGGACAGACCAACAAATATCCGATGACGGCTGAAATGGCGCTGGAGATCGGAAGAGCGACGGCGCAGGTGTTCAAAAGGGAAGGCCACACCCCCAAGATATTGATCGGCAAGGACACAAGACTTTCCGGATACATGTTTGAGGGGGCGCTGGTTGCTGGGATCTGTTCCGTAGGGGTCAATGCCATTATCGTCGGAGTGATTCCCACTCCCGGGATTGCCTATCTGGCCAGCAGCATGCGGGCGGATGCGGGTATTGTCATTTCGGCATCTCACAAT
>MVQR01000299.1 GCA_002067815.1 Syntrophus sp. PtaB.Bin001
CGCCTTGGGACTGAGGGCCCAGCTTCAGATTCAGAATTTCGTCACCGGCCAGCTCATGGTGGCCCTTGATTTTTTCCCGACGAAACCCGCCCGCTATGTGGGCACAAACAAGGATTATTTGGAGATACCGACCATTCCCACCGAACTGCAGGAACTCCAGAAATCCATCGAACATCTGCCCCTTAGGGAAATCGTCGCCAATCTGAGCAGTGCCGTCGAGGGACTCGACAGGCTGATCAATTCTATCGATGCGAGAAAAACCACCCAGACCCTGGAATCCACCATCAAGGACGTTTCGACACTTGTCCGGCACGTTGATGAACAGCTCAATCCCCTTGTTGCCAGCCTTGCCAGAACGTCCGGCGCGGCGGAAGCGACTCTTCAGGAAAGCAAGGAAACGGCCGCCGTCATGAGGAACGAGATGAAGGAACTGGTGGCCTCGACAAAGACAACACTGGAATCGGCCCGGACGATGCTGAAACAGTCTGAACTGACTCTGCAAACCTATTCGGAAGATTCCCCCCTTGTCACGGAGATGAACAAGACCCTGCGGGAACTCGGTGAGGCGTCCCGCTCGTTGCGCAATCTTTCCGATTATCTGGAACGCCATCCGGAGTCGCTGCTCCGGGGCAAGACCGGCAATAAAGGACAATGAGATGAAAAAATTACTTCCCCTGTCGCGAGCGTTTCTTTTTATAATGATTCTGTTGCTTTCCGGCTGTGCCGGCGGACCATCCAGCCGGTTTTATACATTGACACCCCTGGATCAGCAGGAAATAAAGCCCGCCTCCCCCGAGGCCGCGTCATCGGTTTCGCTCCGGATCGCCCCTGTCGAAATCCCCGATTATCTGGATCGCCCCCAGATTGTTACCCGGGACGGGAAAAATGAATTGCAGCTTGCCGAATTTGACCGTTGGGCCGGCTCGCTCAGGGAAAACATCGCCGCCGTTCTGGCGGAAAACCTTACACTCCTTCTCGGAACAGATCGGATCTTCACCTATCCCCGGGTGCGCGCCGAAAAAACAGACTATCTGCTCGCCCTGAAAATTCTGCGGCTCGACTGCACACCCGGCGACCGCGTGCTCCTGAAGGCACAGTGGACGATCTACGCCGGACAGGAAATGGCGGGGGCGACCCGCATGGCGACTTTCACCGAACCGCTTCCTGACGGCCGCTACGAAACATTGGTGGCCGCAGTCAGCCATGCCCTGGGAGGGGTCAGTCGCGAGATCGCCAAGCAGCTGCCCGCCAAAGGCAACCCTCAAACGCCATAGAGTGGAGATTTGAAGATCATCACAGGCGCAACATCAGCAATTCTTTTTGTATAGTACTTCAAAGCGAACTATCAAGTTCATCGGCTACGGATCTTTTGCAGTCATTACACTGCTGTGCGCCTTGAAAAAGCGGTTGGCCGCATCCAGTGAACAGGGCCTTTCTACAATATTTCAATCAGTAATCACTGAACTCGCACAAAAAAAGCAGGACCATTTCTGATCCTGCCCCCTGTTTTATTATTATTTTAAATTCAGAATGCTATTTGGTAAACCTTCTCCTTACCCCTATCAATCCGACCAGGCCGGACCCAAGAAGCCAAATGGCGGCAGGGATTGGGGTGGGGGTGGGGATGGGGGTTGTAGTGATTATGCCATACAATTGAGCGCTGTTCGCTTGATTCTCTATGGTGCTGAAGACGTTACTAATCGTAGCCCCCCCGTCCTGGGAAAAACCTAGTAGGCTGAAATAGTAGTCATTACCGCCAGAAATAAAGTGTGCATTGAGGACGGGGTTCGTTATTGTGACTATGTCATTGTTCGAGGGATTGCTTGGGGGGGAGGAATTATTAGGCGTTTCGTTATGGCTATAAACGAACGTGGTCGAAAGTGCACTAAAACCTTCAATTCCTAAATTAAAGAGTAATTTAATGCCGGTTATGCCGGACCCTGAAGGGATCGGAAAGTTGTTGTGCGTGAATGTGCCAAGACTAAAAGCAGTCCCGTCTGTGGGAGCTTTGAATGGTGTAATTATTGATTCAAATACGTATGAACTCCTGGCAGGGTTCTTATTCCACCAACTTGCTGCTTCACCCCAACTCGCTGTAGCAACACGACCATCCGGAGCCTGATCATTCAAAATTATAACATTTTTACCACCGACAGCATTGGCCCAATCCCCGTCTACCGATGTAACCGATAAATCTGCCAGAGCCACGCCCACCGAGCCGAAAAAAAGCCCCAGAACAATTAAAGCAAAAACAAACTTCTTTAAAGACTTTCTCATTCCTTTTCCTCCTTTCTTCTCTTGCCTTTGAAATGATTTATGAACCCATTGCCTCTCGATCCCACGCCAAACCAACACTACCTCAACCTGCCGGCAAGTCCTCAGGAGACAACTCCAAGGTTCTCCATATAAATAAATTAGGTATATTGCGGTGAACTTTATAATAATAATTTTTTTACACAATCGGGCATTTCCTGATTTTTTACTTCTAAAAAACTGACCTTGGCTTAAGCTTTTATCAATAGAGCCTTGATGAGGATGAAAATGGACTTCTATGGGTGGACGAAATCTTCACTTGAATTGCGGCGCGTGCTGTGTCCATTATTATCGAGTTTCATTCCATTGGGCCGAGGGTAGTAACGTGTCAAAAGGTGGCATCCCAGTTAAATTGGCTGCGAGATATGGTCCTTGGCGGAGTGATCGAATTTGGTAGATGTATTCAATCGGAAAACCATGGAACAAAAAGACTATTATGAAATATTGGGACTAGCGAGTGACGCGGGCCCCAAGCAGATCCGGGATGCATATCGCCGGCTGGCCCTACTGCATCATCCGGACAGGAACAGGGGCAGTTCTCAAGCGGCGGACCGGATGAAGGAGATCAACGAGGCCTACGCCGTACTTTCCGATCCGCAAAAAAGAAAGGAATACGATGCCCTCAAGCAGGCATACGGATCATCAGCCTATGGTCAGTTCAGGCAGACCCACTCAGATCAGGACATTTTTAAAGGCTCGGATATTCAGGAGGTCTTTGAGGAATTGAGCCGCGTTTTCGGCTTTCGGGGATTTGATGATGTTTTCAGGGAATCCTATGGCGCCGGATACCGGACCTTTGAATTCAGGAAACCGGGGGTGTTCGGCCGGGTCGTTGTAGGCGGCTTCGGGGGCGGACAAGGCGTTGGACGAAGCGTTCCCGTCGGGGGATATCTGGAAAAGCTGATCCGATACGGCCTGAAAAAGAAATGGGGCATCGAACTGCCTGAAAGAGGCAGGGATTTACAGGATTCCATAATTATTTCTCCCGACCTGGCCCGGGTCGGCGGAAAAGTGCGATATTCAAACAGCAGGACGGGCAGGGAGCTCTCCATAACTGTTCCCCCAAACATCAGGGCTGGGCAGCAATTGCGCCTGAAAGGGATGGGAGAGACTGGCCGTGGCGGTGGAGAATCCGGAGACCTTTATGTGACGATCCGCATCAGAAACCGTCTGATCCAGAAAATTATAGATTTCATTGACATAATAATTTCCTCCCTGAGATCAGGATAAGAAGTCGGGAATCCTTTTATTTATCCAGCCGGTTTGAAACTTCGTCAAATGCCGGCG